>UQPI01000004.1 GCA_900542945.1 uncultured Collinsella sp. | reverse complement strand
CGGGTTTGCAGCGTCGAGCCGTTACGCGGTTTGGCAAAACCGCGTAACTAAATAAGCTTGAAGCCCTTGCGCTTGCCTACGGAGAGGGTATCGCCCAGCTTGAGGGCGCTCGGGTCGATGCTGTAGCTCTTGGGAGCCACCGCCTCGCCGTTGATCTTGACGCCGCCGCCGTCGATGTCGCGGCGGGCCTGGCCGGCGCTCGCCGAAAGGCCCAGGTCCTTAAGCAGGCCTGCGAGGTAGATCTGGCCCTCGTCGTTGACGGTCAGCTCGACATGCTTCTCGGGGAAGTCGGCAAGCTGGCCCTCCTTGAACACGCGGTCGAACTCGGCCTGAGCCTCGTCACCGGCACCGGCGCCGTGATAGGTGTCGCACAGGTCGCGGCCCAGCGCGCGCTTGAGCTCATAGGGATCGGCGGAACCGTCGGCCAGGGCAGCGTCGATCTTGTCGACCTCGGCCGGGGTGAGCGAGCTGGCCAGACGATAGTACTTGCCGATCATCTCGTCGGGGATGGACATCGTCTTGCCGAACATATCCTTGGGAGCATCGGTCAGGCCGATGTAGTTGCCGTAGGACTTGGACATCTTGCGCACGCCATCGGTGCCCTCGAGCAGCGGCATGGTAAGCGCGATCTGCGGCTCCATGCTCATCTTCTCCATGAGCTCGCGACCAGCGAGCAGGTTAAAGAGCTGGTCGGTGCCGCCCATCTCCACGTCGGCCTTGATCTGAACGGAGTCGAAGGCCTGCATCACGGGGTACAGGAACTCGTGCAGGGCGATCGGCGTCTGGGACTGGTAGCGCTTGGTAAAGTCATCGCGCTCGAGGATGCGGGCGACGGTGAACTTGGAACACACCTGCAGCAGGCCGGCCAGATCCATCGATAGGATCCAGTCGCCGTTGTGCACGATGGTGGTCTTCTCGGGATCCAGGATCTTCATGGCCTGGCTCACGTAGGTCTCGGCGTTGGCCTCGATCTGCTCCTGCGAAAGCTGCGGGCGGGTGGAATTCTTGCCCGAAGGATCGCCGATCAGTGCGGTGCCGTTACCGATGATGAGGGTGACCTTGTGGCCCAAGTCCTGGAACTGACGCATCTTGCGCAGGGGCACGGCATGGCCCAGATGCAGGTCGGGGCTGGTGGGATCGACGCCGAGCTTGATGTTGAGGGGCTCGCCCTTCTCAAGCTTCTTGCGAAGGTCGGCCTCGGGGACGATCTGCGCGGCGCCCGAGGTGATGATACGCATTTGCTCGTCGACAGACAGCATTGGGTATCCTCCTTTTGCTATAGCACCCTCACCGGATACGGCGGTGCTGGAAGTCCATAAACTCTCATATGATAACAAACTGACGCGACGCGGCACCTACGACAGGAAAATCCTCGTCCTGCCGCATGCGTCAATGGCAACTGGCAAACGTGTACCGTCACGCTCGACCAGATAGCGTACCTGCCGACGGCGCAAGCAGTCGCGGCAACGGACCTGTCCCGTCGCATCGGTAGCGCAGACGCCCTCGGCGGTCAGCAGGCAGTGCTCGCACACCATAAGCTCGGGACGGTCGGCGTCGACCGGACCCCAGACGCCGGGTTCAGCAGCCAGTTCGGCAATACGCTCCGCATCATTGCCGAGCAACTCGGCCGGCAAGTACACCCGCCCCGCACCGAGTCCGCGCAGCCAGGTAAGCGTGGCCCGATTCGCGCAGAACACCGGCGCCGCCACGTCAAACGTCACGCCCAGCTCGCGAGCGATCACCACCTGTCCCAGGTTGCGGCAGACAACGCGCCCGGCACGCTGCATCAGTGAGCGGGTCCAGTCAGCGTCACACGTGCGGCACACCTCGTCAAGCACCACAACAGCGTCGGACAAATCGAGTTCTCCGCGCGGGTCGGCATCCATCAGCTGCCAAGCAAAAACCATGCGAGCGGGAACCGCGCACTCCACCAACTCCGTCGACGCACCGCCATCCACCGTAACGCCCTCAAAGGGCAGCACCTCAACGGCACGCGCAACGGGCGCAATCGCATCCGCCTCGGCCCGCATGCGCTCCAACACCGCCGCCGTCTGATCCAACACGCCGGCGCTGCGAATCAGGTACACCTCGCAGCCCGTGTCAACCTTACGCTTGCAATGCACGACGACGCGCTCCCCCGCCGCGGCATCCACCGGACAGGGCACCTGCGGCCAGCGCTTGGGCACATCGGGACGCGCGTCGGCACCCGGATAGAACCGAATCTCGAGCGTGTCACCCGCCGCCACGGCGGCATCGAGCTCAACGGTTACCTCTTCGTGGCCAACGGCCACCAGGCGTCCCACGCGCACACCTTGGTTGATCGCACGCTCAAAGCTCATAAGCTCGGCACCCGAACGTCCTCGCAGGTACGCATCGGTAAACCCACGGTTAAACGACCTTCCCAGCTCGCGCTCGAGCTCTTCCACGGCACCGGAGTCCCACGCGCCGTCGCACAGCATATCGAGTGCCCGACGCCACACCCTCACCACGTTGAATACGTAATCGGGATTCTTCATGCGTCCCTCGATCTTGAGCGATGCCACGCCGGCGGCAACAAGCTCGGGCAGGTGCGCGATACCCAGATAGTCACGCGGACAAAGCAGGCGGTCTCCCTCGACGGCAACAACACTCTGCCCCGCCTCGTCCACTAGGTCGTACGCCAGACGGCACGGCTGCGTGCAGTCGCCGCGCATCGCCGAGCGCCCACGCCGCAGGGCCGAGAACTCGCACGCCCCCGAATAGCCGATGCAAATCGCACCGTGGCAGAATACCTCGATGGGCACGCCCGTGGCACAGAGCGCCGCAATCTCGTCGACCGTCAGCTCGCGCGCCGTCGTCACGCGCTCGACCCCCAACTCATCGGCGGCAAGCCGCACGGCGCCTTCGCTATGAACGCCCGCCTGCGTAGACAGGTGAATCTCGACCCCGGGAATCGCCGCGCTCAGCGCGCAGGCCAACCCGGCATCGGCCGCAATCAGAGCATCGGCGCCCAGCTCCAGTGCATGAGCTCCCAACGCCACCGCGTCGGACAACTCATCGTCAAACACGAACACGTTGAGCGTCACGTATACACGCACGCCATGGGCATGCGCCACGGCGCAGCCGCGCGCAAACTCGTCATCCGTAAAGCCGTGGGCGCTCACACGGGCGTTAAAGCCGCCCAACCCCGCATAGATGGCATCGGTACCCGCGGCGATAGCCGCAAGCATCTGGTCGAGTCCGCCCGCCGGCGCCAGCAGCTCGGGCAGCGCCGCACTGACGACATCCAATCCAGTCTCGCATTGTCCGCTCGGCCCCATCGCCCGAATCGCCATCGACAAACTCCTTACCAAGGTATGCATTCACTCTGAAAAATGCCGTCTTCCAGCATACACGAGGCCTCGCGCGCCCCGTTTGGTTTATCGTGTAATAACTTATGTCCATCCTGCCCCGACGGCACATCCACCGTCCGGCACGACATACCTGGAGGTCAATATATGGGTCCTCGCCAACGACAGGGACGCAGCCGTTCAAAGACGCATGCTCTGCCCATAATCCTGCTCTCGTTTTTGGGCTTTTTGCTTATCGCGGGCGTGGCGTTTGGCATCGGCATGGTCGGCAACGTCAACCGCTGGCTGTCCGATCTGCCCGACTACACCGACGCCAACGCGTATCTGGTGAGCGAGCCCACCGAGATCGTCGACTGCAACGGCAACAAGATTGCGAGCTTCTACACGCAAAACCGCAAGTCCATCACCAAGGACGAGGTCTCCCCCTACGTGCTGCAGGGCACCGTTGACGTCGAGGACGAGCGCTTCTACGAGCACGGCGGTATCGACCTGTGGGGTATCGCGCGTGCTGCGGTGGCAACCCTCGGCGGCGGGCACGAAGGCGCCTCGACTATCACCCAGCAGCTGGTGCGCAACACCATCCTGCAGGAGGAGCAGTTCGACTCGACCATCGAGCGTAAGGTGCGCGAGGCCTACATCGCCGTCAAGATGGAGGACATGTACTCCAAAGACGAGATCCTCATGATGTACCTCAACACCATCTACTACGGTCACGGCGCCTACGGCATCGAGGCCGCAGCCGAAACCTATCTGTCCAAGAGCGCCGCCGACCTCACCCTGAGCGAGGCCGCACTGCTCATCGGCCTTCCCAACTCGCCCTCGCAGTACGACCCCACGGTCAACCCCGACCTGGCGCTGTCCCGTCGCAACAAGGTTCTCGACAACATGTTGCGCCTGGGCCACATCACGCAGGAGGAGCACGATGCCGCACGGGCCGAGCCCATCACCCTCAACGTGACCGAGATTTCGGGCAGCGGCGTCGACGTATACTCGCAGCCCTACTTTGTCGCCTATGTCAAGCAGCTGCTGGAGCAGGAGTTCTCGACCGACGTGCTCTTTAAGGGCGGCCTGACCGTCAAGACCACCATCGACCCCACGATGCAGCAGGTGGCAGAGAATGCCGTCCGAGAGCAGCTCGACACGCTCTCGCTCGACGGCCTGGACATGGGCATGGTCGTCGTCGACCCCAAGACCGGCTACATCAAGTGCATGGTGGGCGGCTACGACTACAACGCCGACGAGAACCACGTAAACCATGCCACGGCCAAGCGTCCCGTCGGCTCCACCTTTAAGGCCTTTACGCTGGCAACTGCCATCCAAAACGGCATGAACCCCAACGTCACCCTCAACTGCAACTCGCCGCTCAAGGCCAAGGGCACCACGACCGAGGTCCAAAACTACGCCAACCATAGCTATGGCAACATCACGCTTAAGCAGGCGACGGCATACTCCTCCAACACCGGCTACATCCAGGTGGCGGAAGCCGTCGGCAACAGCAAGATCAGCTCGCTCGTCAAAAAGCTCGGCATCGATCCCGCCAAGGACAACATCGAGGACGTTCCCGTCATGACGCTCGGCACCGGCTCGATCTCGCCGCTCGAGATGGCCGCCGCCTACGCGACGTTTGCCAACGGCGGCTACTATCGCCAGCCGATCGCCATCACCGAGATTGACTCTCGCACCGGCTCGGTGCTGTACCAGCACACTGACAATCCCTCACAGGTGCTTACCGAGGGCGAGGCCGCCGCGGTCACCGATGTTCTGTCCGGCGTCATGCAGGGCGGCGGTACGGGCGCTGCCGGTGCCCTAAGCGTCAACCAGCCCTATGCCGGCAAGACGGGCACCACCGACAACACCACCAACCTGTGGTTCTGCGGCTATACCCCGCAGCTGGCGTGCGCCCTGTGGACCGGCTATTCCGCGGGCGAAATCCCCATCCAAAAATACGGCACAGACCTGCTGGGCGACAGCACCAACCTGCCTGTCTTTAAGCGGTTTATGAACACCGTTCTGACCGGTACCGAGCGCGAGGAGTTTGCGACCGGAACGGCGCCCACCTACAAGAACAACAGCGTCTGGAAGTTCTACGGCACCAACAACGCCAAGAAGACGGAGAACGACGACAAGGACGAGAACGAGGACGAAGAGGAAACCACCACAACGACTACCACGACGACCACGACTACCGAGACCACGGGCGGCGACACCACCGGCGGCACCGGTACGACCGGTGGCTCGACGGGCGGCTCCACTGGTGGTTCGACCGGCGGCGATGGCGGCACGCCTACGCCTACGCCCACTCCCGACCCCTCGCCCACGCCTGACGATACGGTCGGCTAAGAAGTACGCGACTAAAGCCAACAAGGCCCCGAGCAGCTTATTGAACTGCTCGGGGCCTTTTAGTTTGAAGCGACCTGGTGGGCGGTCTTTATACCGGCAAACAAAAAGAGGTACCGACCAACGTCGATACCCCTTACAAGCCACGATGTCAGCGCGCACAGTGCCGAGCGCACGGCCCGCACGCCTACTTGCGAGAATTGCTCAGCTTATTGATCAGCGCCTCGAGACGCTCGCCGTCCTCGGCCGTCTGGGCAATAACCAAAATCGTATCGTTGCCGGCAAGCGAGCCAAGCACATCGGGCAACTCTGCCGCATCAACGGCGGCGGCGATGCCGGAAGCCGTGCCAGGCTGAGCCTTGATCATAACCAGATTATCAGTACGTAGAACGCCCGTTACGAGCTCGGAAACCATACGCTGCAGGTGCAGGTCCTCTGCCAGAACATAGATACCCTCAGGGAGCTTACGCAGCCCCATGTCGGCAATATCGCGAGAGACAGTCGCCTGCGTGCAATCAAAGCCCATAGCACGGAGCTCATCGACCAGCACGCGCTGCGTGCGGACGTCCTTATTGCGCACAATATCTCTAATGGCATCCTGGCGCCCATTGCGTTTTTTAGCCATACAAACCCTCTCTCCAAAAGATGGCGGAGACAATCAATCAGTGATTGAATAGTTTAACGCTATTTGAAGGCTTTTGTGTATAAGAACGCATTTCGAAACAATTCTATGCAAGTTTGTTTCGTAATGAGCCGTTTAAGCAGTTTTTGCGCCCGTCCGGTTAAGAAAAGCTGCCAGATGCGTACACATCACGCAGCGCGCGGGCTTGGCGCTGGCAATCGGCCCAAACAACAGACCGAGTCCCCGATGGTTGTCCTTGAGCGCGGCGACCATCTGACGGGTTCGAGGCGCATCGAGCATATCACGCATGCGGGCGGAACGCTCGATTGACGACACCCCGTGCGGGCTCAGACACAAATTCTCGATGCAGGCGACCAGTCCGGCAAAGTAGAACTTTTGGCTTGCCAGCTTGAGCCGACCACCGCTATCTGCTTCCGAGAGTGAGTCCGCAAGCTCGTCGAGCGCTCGGGTGTCATCGGATACCTTGGCATACATGGTGGGATCAAAGGCATCTGTAAGCTTAGGCGCCGCCGCGTGGAAACAAGCATCGCCGAGGCCGGACACGCATCGTGCCTGCGAGAGCGCATATGCCATAAACTCAACCGTACGGTACGCCTTGCCGTGCGACAGGCATGCCTCAAACAGCGGACGGCTATACATCACGCCGGAGACTTGAGCAACCAAGCCGCCTAAAATCAACTGGGGCAGCCCGGTCACCATCGAAGACTTGTCTTCAATGACAATAGAGGCAGCATCCAAGACGCGCGAATGGCGCTCTCGATGTGCATCATAGCGGTCGAGCGACACCGTGGGGAACACTATGTCTGCCGCAGTATCGCACGCGGTATCGACCATCTTGGAAAGGGACTGCGGAGCAAACCACTCATCGGCGTTCATAGCGATGATTTGAGAGCCGCGCGAGGCAGCAAAACCAGCACGAAGACAAGCGCCGCGCTTCGCGTCCTCGACGTCAATCAAATCAATATGAATGTCCCTGTCGGCAGCAACTTGAAGCGAATGGCGCACACCGGGCGCAGCATCGCGGCAGACAACGACAATCTGCAAATCGTAGAGGTCTTGGTTCTGGATACTCTCGAGCGCACGCATCGCATAGCTGGGCGAACCTTCTACCACAAGGATCACCGAAAGTCGCGGATGCGAGCCACGTCGAACCAAGTTATCCGTCCTCTCAACAGCAATGAATCAAACCGTCGTTCATGGTACACCCCGTAAATAAAAGCAATGAGACACCGATTGTATTGCACGCCAAGAACAGATGTTGCACACGCGCAGCTCACAGATGACAGGTGTCGACGCACGACGCGCCGAGCCCTCCCCTAGTCGAGCACGACAAGCTCGGCGGGATCGTAATCCACGCCCATAAACGTAAGGCCGCAGGCAGGAGCCGTGGGGCCCGCAGCGGTACGGTCGCAAGCATCGATGACCTCACGCATCCACTCAGGTTCACGGCGATGCATACCAATCTCGACAAGCGTGCCCACGATCGTACGGACCATCGAATGCAGAAACGCATTGCCCTCGATGGTGAACGTCAGGATGTCCTCGCCAAACGCAACCTCATGGCCAAACTCGGCACGCATCACGCAACGATGCGTGGGCTTGCCAACGGCCGAGGCAACCTTGCAAAAGCTTTTAAAGTCCTGCTCGCCCAGCAGCGCGGAGCAGGCAGCAGACATAGCCTCAACATCCAAGGGATAGCGATGCCACCACACGGCGCCGCGGGACAGCACAGGGCGCGCATCGCGATCGGCAATACGGTACGTATACGTACGGGAACGCGCGTCAAAACGTGCAGAAAAGCCTTTACGGGCCTTGTAGACCTCGTTTATGGCGATATCTTTGGGCAGCAGGGCATCCATAGCCCGCAGCCACCTACGGCGCGTACACGCGAGCTCAGCGTCCGTTACGGGCACGCTGATGTACTGAGCCACGGCATGCACGCCGGCATCGGTACGCCCCGCGCATGTCAGATCGATCGGGCGGCGAAGCAGCGTCTCGATGGCTCGACGAAGCTCACCCGCAACCGTCGTCTGTCCCGGCTGCTCGGCAAACCCGCTATACGACGAGCCGTCATAGGCCACGCGAAATACAAGGGTGGCGTCAAGCTCGAGAATCGAATTGAAATCAGACGGCGCAGTCATGGGCGCTCCCAACAAACAAGTAACGGTATCGCGACAAAAAAAGAGGGGTACGCGAACGTACCCCTCGAATATAGCCTATGCAGACGGAATGTCTACTCAGCGGTCTCCTCAGCAGGAGCCTCCTCGACAGCCTCGACCTTCTTGGGAGCAGCGGCCTTCTTGGGGGCCGGAGCAGCCTTCTTGGCCTTAGGCGTGCAAGGCTCGGTGACGAGTTCCATGATAACGATGGGAGCGTTGTCGCCCTTACGGTTACCGAGCTTCATGATGCGGGTGTAACCGCCGTTGCGGTCCTGCCACATGCCCTGAGCAGCCTTGTCGAAGATCTCGGCAACGAGCTGCTTATCGCCGAGCTTGGCGATAGCCAGACGACGAGAGTGCAGGTCGCCCTTCTTGGCCCAGGTGATGATCGGGTCGACGACCGAACGCAGCGCCTTAGCGCGGGTCTCGGTGGTCTTGATGCGGTCGTTCTCGAAGAGGGCCTTAGCAAGGCTCTTCTTCATGGCCTTGGTGTGGCTCGCATCGGTGCCGAGCTTCAGGCCCTTCTTAACGTTGTGACGCATGGTCTAGTTTCTCCTCAAATATGCGAAGCATTAAGCCTTCAGGCTCAGGCCCATGGACTCAAGCTTGTCCTTCACTTCCTCGATCGACTTAACACCGAAGTTACGGATGTTGAGCAGATCGTTCTCCGAGAACTCAACGAGCTGACGGACCGAGTGAATGCTGGCGCGCTTAAGGCAGTTGTAGGAACGGACGGAAAGGTCCAGATCCTCGATCTGCTTGTCCAGCTCGGCGTTGTCGTTGGTGACCTCGGGAGCGAAGATCGAAGCCTCCTCCTCGACCTCGGGGGTCTCGGCAAGGTTCATAAAGGCGGCCATATGCTGGTTGATGATATTGGCAGCCTGGACCACGGCGTCGCGCGGGGCGATGGAACCGTTGGTCTCGATCTCGAGGACAAGGCGGTCGTAGTCGGTGTGCTGACCGACACGGCAAGCCTCAACGAGCTTGGCGCAACGGGAAACCGGCGAGTACAGCGAGTCGACGTGGATCACACCGATGGGATCGTTGTCGCGCTTGTTAGCCTCGCCAGAGACATAGCCGCGGCCATAGCCGATGCGCATGCTCATGGTGAGATGGCCACCCTCGGTGAGCGTAGCGATGTGCTGCTCGGGGTTGACCAGCTCAAACTCGGACGGAATAAAGAAGTCCGCACCGGTGACCTCGCAGGGGCCGTCAACCGAGATGGTGGCGGTCGCCTCGTCGGTCGTGCCGAGAGCCCTGAAGACAAGACCCTTGACATTCAGGACGATGTCGGTGACATCCTCGACCATGTTAGGGATGGTCATGAACTCGTGCTGCGCACCATCGATCTGAATAGCCTCGACGGCGGCACCCTCGAGCGAGGACAGAAGAACGCGACGAAGGGAGTTACCCAGCGTATCGCCGTAGCCACGCTCGAGCGGCTCGACGGAGACACGAGCAGACGTCTCGTTGATCTCTTCGACCTGAACCTGAGGCCTAATGAATTCTGACATGTATTACCTCCAGCCTCAGCAGCCCGGATGGACTACTTAGAGTAGAGCTCGACGATGAGCTGCTCGTTGATATCACCGCTGATCTGCTCACGCGTCGGCAGAGCGAGCACGTTACCAGACAGCTTCTCGATATCGACCTCGAGCCAGCCAGGGACCTCAAAGCGCTCGGAGGAAATCAGAGCCTCCTTGATGGGGAGGAGGTCACGGAACTTCTCGCCGACAGCGACGACGTCGCCGGCCTTGACACGGTAGGACGGGATGTCCACGCGCTTGCCGTTCACGGTGAAGTGACCGTGACGGACGGACTGACGAGCCTCTTTGCGGGTGCGGGCGAAGCCAAGACGGAAGACGACGTTGTCGAGGCGAGACTCAAGGATGATCATGAGGTTCTCACCGGTGACGCCGTTCATCTTGCGGGCCTTGTTGAAGTAGCCGTGGAACTGCTTCTCCAGAACGCCATAGATGAACTTGACCTTCTGCTTCTCGCGCAGCTGCATGCCGTACTCAGATTCCTTGCGACGGCGCTTGGGCTGACGGATAGATTCCTTCTTGCTGCTGTAACCGAGCTCAGCGGGATCGATCCCGAGCTGACGGCAGCGCTTAAGAACAGGAGTCCTGTCGATTGCCATATTGATACGATCCTTTCAGTTACACGCGGCGACGCTTCTTGGGGCGGCAGCCGTTGTGCGGGATGGGGGTCTTGTCCTGGATGCTCGAGACCTCGAGGCCAGCAGCCTGGAGGGAGCGGATGGCGGTCTCACGACCGGAGCCGGGGCCCTTGACGAAGACGGAAACCTTCTTCATACCGTGCTCCATGGCCTGCTTGGCAGCAGCCTCGGCAGCCATCTGGGCAGCGAACGGCGTGGACTTACGGGAGCCCTTGAAGCCCACCTGGCCAGCCGACTTCCAGGAAATGACGTTGCCCTGGGGATCGGTGATCGAAACGATCGTGTTGTTGAACGTAGAACGAATGTGAGCCTGGCCCACGGAAATGTTCTTACGGTCCGCGCGCTTCAGACGGGCAGCGCGAACGTTCTTCTTAGCAGTAGCCATCTATCTAGCGCTCCTTATTTCTTCTTCTTAGCACCGATCTGACGCTTCGGGCCCTTGCGGGTACGAGCGTTAGTGTGGGTGCGCTGGCCGCGGACCGGGAGGCCCTTGCGGTGACGAAGGCCGCGGTTGCAGCCGATGTCCATAAGGCGCTTGACGTTCTGGTTGCGCTCACGGCGGAGGTCGCCCTCAACCATGATCTGGTTCTTATCGATATAATCGCGGATGGCGTTAACCTCATCCTCGGTGAGGTCCTTAACGCGCGTATCCACGTTAACGTTGCACTCGACGCAGATCTTCGTCGCAGTGGTGCGGCCGATGCCGTAAATGTAGGTCAGACCGATCTCAACGCGCTTCTCACGCGGGAGGTCGACACCATTAATACGGGCCAACGTAGTCTCCTCTCTTAACCCTGACGCTGCTTATGACGGGGGTTCTCGCAAATAACGAGGACCTTGCCATGGCGCCTAATGATTTTGCACTTATCGCACATCTTCTTGACCGAAGGACGTACCTTCATCGTTCTTCCTTTCGGTAGCGCTCAAACTACTTCCCTACTATCTACTCGCCCAGCCGCAGGCGTTTAAAACTATGGCTGGTCTTCACACACAATCCGACCGTAGGTTGAGCTAAGCCTGCAGTCGGAAATGGAGTGCGTGTATGCGTGCCGCTATTTGTAGCGATAGGTGATGCGGCCGCGGGTCAGGTCGTACGGGGAAAGCTCCACGACAACCCTGTCACCGGGGAGAATACGGATGTAATTCATTCGGATCTTGCCAGAAATGTTGCACAGAACCGAATGACCGTTCTCGAGCTCGACCTTAAACATGGCGTTGGGCAGCGGTTCCTTTACCGTACCCTCGAGCTCAATTGCGTCTTCCTTCTTCACAAGCAATCATCTTTCTCTAGAAAACGACAGCGATTGAGTATTCTACAACACGTATGCACGCATCGTAATAACTTCGTAATGGCTCCACAACTAAGTGGAACTTGTTACATTTCTCCGCCTTGGAGCGAACACCAAGCACCTTGGGCATCCGTGGTGATAATCACCGGACCGTCATTGGTAATGGCGACGGTGTTCTCGTAGTGTGCGGCGGGCAGGTGGTCGTTGGTCGTAACAATCCAACCGTCGGAGCCCGTGCTCACATGGTTGGAACCCATCGTAACCATCGGCTCGATGGCAATGACCATGCCGGCCTGGAGGCGAACGCCCCTCCCCTTCTTTCCATAGTTAGGAACGTTGGGGTCCTCGTGCATCACGCGGCCAATGCCATGGCCCACATAGTCACGAAGCACGCCGTAACCGTGAGACTCGGCGAGGGACTGAACGGCATAACCGACGTCCCCGATATGGTTACCGGGAACAGCCTGCTCGATGGCAGCCTTAAGGCAATCGCGCGTAACCTCGCACAGGGCCTTGGCCTCGGGCGTGGGTGTGCCGACAAAAAACGTCCAAGCGTTATCGCCGACCCAACCGTCGACAACGGCTCCCGTATCGATGGAAATGATATCGCCATCGCGCAGGATCATGTCGGGGTTGGGAATGCCGTGGACCACGGCATCGTTAATCGATGCGCAAATGGTACCGGGAAACCCGCCGTAACCCTTAAAGGCCGGGGTGCCGCCATGCATACGGATAATCTGCTCCGCGAGCTGATCGAGCTCAAAGGTCGAAACACCAGGGCGCACCATGGCCCCAACGTGGCGGAGCGCCATCTTAGATAGCGCTCCTGCCTTCTTCATCTGCTCGATTTGCGTTGCAGACTTAATCTTGATCATAGACCGAGAGCCTCTTTGACATCCCCGTACACGGTCTCGCGAGCCTGGTCACCGTTGACCGACTTGAGCAGACCCTGGCCACGATAGTAGTCGACGAGCGGGCTCGTGGACTTCTCGTAGACGTCGAGACGGTTCTTGATGGTCTCGGGCTTGTCGTCGTCGCGCTGATACATCTCGCCTGCGCACTTGGGGCAAGTAGCATCGGCAGCAGTGCCGGTGTAACCGCAGGCGCGGCAGGTGCGACGCGAAGACAGACGAGCGATGATGACCTCGGGGGCCACGTCGACCAGAAGGGCGCAGTCGATCTCGCGACCCATGGCGGAGAGCTCGGAATCGAGCGTCACAGCCTGGGCGGTGTTGCGCGGGAAGCCGTCGAGGATGAAGCCCTGCTGGGCGTCATCGGCAGCAAGGCGCTCCTTGACAAGGTCGATCACGAGCTGGTCGGGAACGAGCTCGCCAGCGTCCATGTACTTCTTAGCCTGAATACCAAGCTCGGTGCCACCCTTGACGGCAGCACGCAGCAGGTCGCCCGTGGAAATGTGAGCGACGCCAAACTCGGCGACGAGCTCCTGTGCGACGGTGCCCTTACCGGCACCCGGAGCTCCGAGCAATACGAGGTTCATGAGCAATCCTCCTCTAGCCTATTTAAAGAATCCATCGTAATCATACATCTTGATCTGGCCTTCGAGCTTATCGACCGTGTCGAGCACGACGCCGACCATGATGAGGATGGACGTGCCGCCAAATGCCTGGATCAGATGGTTACCCGTGAAGGAGAAGATGATCGAAGGCACGATGGCGATGAGCGCCAAAAAGACAGCGCTGGGAAGCGTGATCTTGTTGAGCGCGTTCTTGATGTAGGCCGCGGTAGCCCTACCCGGACGGACGCCCGGAATAAAGCCACCCTGCTTCTTAAGGTTGTCGGCCGTGTCATCGGGGTTGAACACCATGGAGGTGTAGAAGTACGCGAAGAACACGATGAGGACAACGTTAAGCACCCAGTTGAGCCAACCGGTCGAAAGCGCAGAGGCAACTGCCTGAATCCAGCCGATGCCGGGGAAGAACACGGCAATCTGAGCCGGGAAGTACAGCAGCGCCGAGGCAAAGATGATCGGCACGACGCCCGCGGTGTTGACCTTGATGGGCAGGTAGGTGGTCTGGCCACCCATCATGCGACGGCCCACGACGCGCTTGGCATAGGAGACCGGGATGCGGCGCTGGCCGCGCTCAAGGAAAACAATCAGCGGGATAACCAGCAGGATGATGGCGCAGATGATCACCATGGTGATGATGCCACCGGCATTACCCTCGGTGCTGGAGAAGATAGCCTGCGGAAGGCCGGCCATGATGTTCGCAAAGATGATCAGCGACATGCCATTGCCGATACCGCGCTGGGTGATGAGCTCACCAATCCACATGATCAGCATGGCGCCCGCAGTGAGCGTGCCGACGACCATGAGGTCGAAGATGATCTCGGGAGCGCCGGCGCCATTAAAGCTGATGCCGAAGCTCTTAAAGAGGAAGAGGTAACCCACGGAGTTGAGGATTGCCAGAGCCAAGGTGAGGTAACGCGAATACTGCGTAATCTTGGTCTGACCGACCTCGCCCTCGCGGGCAAGCTCATGCAGGGAAGGCACGACGGCCTGGAGCATCTGGAGGATGATCGAGCTGGTGATGTAAGGCATGATGCCCAGCGAAAACACCGACACATAGCTCAACGCGCCGCCAGAGAAAAGATTCAGGAGGGCCATAGCACCTGCGGCGACCGAATTGTTATCGGTCGAGAAAAGGCCCAGCATCCCCTGGAAGGGAATGCCGGGCACAGGAACGTGCGCACCAATGCGGTACACGACGAGCATAGCTATGGTAAAAAGAATCTTTTCGCGCAATTCTTTGATGCGGAAAGCATTCTTAAGACCATTTAGCACGGCAGCTCGACCTTTCCGCCGGCGGCCTCGATCTTGGCCTGCGCAGAAGCGCTGACCTTGTCGACCTTGACCGTGAACTTCTTGGTGAGCTCACCATTGCCGAGCACCTTGACGGGCTCGAACTCGCTCTTGGTGATGCGAGCGGCCTTAAGAGCGGCACCGTCGATCACAGCGCCATCCTCGAACTTACGCTCGAGACGCTCAACGTTAACAGCGGTGTACTCGATACGACGGGGGTTGCGGAAGCCCGGAAGCTTGGGCAGGCGCATAGCCAGCGGAGTCTGGCCACCCTCGAAGCCGGCACCCTTGGTGCCGCCAGAGCGGGAACCCTGGCCCTTCTGGCCGCGGCCAGAAGTGGTGCCGTGACCCGAAGAATTGCCACGGCCGACGCGCTTACGGTTCTTGGTGGAACCGGGCGCGGGAGTAAGATCGTGAAGCTGCATTTGCTACTCCTCTACAATCTCGACAAGGTGCTTGACCTTGAAGATCATGCCGCGGACGGACTCGTTGTCAGCAATCTCGCGAACCTCGCGGATCCTGTGGAGACCGAGGGCACGGACAGTACGGACCTGGTCCTGCTTGCAACCGTTGGTGCTGCGGACCTGCTTGATCTTGATGGTGTCAGCCATGCTTAGTTCTCCTTACCGACGAACATCTCGGAGACCGTCAGGCCACGGCGAGCCGCGACGTCCTCAGGGCTGGAGAGCTCCTTGAGGCCCTCGACGGCAGCCTTGATGATGTTGAGGCCGTTGTCGGTACCGAGGGACTTGGACAGGACGTTCTTGATGCCAGCAAGCTCGAAGAGGGGACGCACAGCGCCGCCGGCGATAACGCCGGTACCCTCGACAGCGGGCTTGATGATGATGCGGCCGGCACCAAAGTGGCCGAGAACCTCGTGCGGGATGGTGCCCTGCTCGGTCACCGGCACGTGGAACATGTTCTTCTTGGCATCGAGAGACGCCTTGGAGATGGCCAGGGGCACCTCAGCGGACTTGCCCATGCCAACGCCGACGTTGCCCTTGCCGTCGCCAACGACGACGAGAGCGACGAGGCTCATGCGACGACCACCCTTGACGGTCTTCGACACGCGGTTGATGTAAACGACGCGCTCCTCGAACTCGGAGGCCTCGCGCTGCTGCTTCTGATTACGAGCCATGTGCTACATACCTCCTAGAACTCGAGACCGGCGGCACGAGCACCGTCGGCGAGGGCCTTGACGCGGCCATGGTAGATACGGCCACCGCGATCGAAGGCGACCTTGGTGATGCCGGCCTCGATGGCGCGCTTGCCAACGAGCTGACCGACCTTCTCCGCAGCCTCCTTGTTCGAGGTGTGGGTGCCCTTGAACTCGGCCTCGAGGGTCGAGGCAGAGACGAGCGTCAGGCTGGAGCCCTTGCTGTCGTCGATGATCTGGGCATAGATGTTGGCGTTAGTACGGGTCACGCGAAGACGCGGACGCTCGGAGGTACCCGAGACCTTGCCGCGAACACGACGCTGACGACGCTTGAGGCCTTCCAGCTTCGCCTTATGCTTGTTCATACGTAAACTCCTAAAAAGGTTGATCTTGCCAGCACCTGACGGGGTGCTGGTCTTATGCGAGTGAGTCGGTTACGACTACTTGGCGGCCTTACCCAGCTTGCGGCGGATGTGCTCGCCAACGTAGTGGATACCCTTGCCCTTGTAAGGCTCGGGAGGACGATGGCCGCGGATCTCAGCGGCGATCTGACCGACCTGCTGCTTGTTGATACCCTTGACGTTCACGTGGGTGTTGTCGGGAACCTCGAAGGTGATGCCCTCGGGAGCCTCGACGATCACGGGGTGCGAGAAGCCCAGGGAGAACTCGAGGTTCTTGCCCTTCTGCTGCACGCGGTAACCGACGCCGGCGAGCTCGAGCTTCTTCTCGAAGCCCTCGGAAACGCCAACAACCATGTTGTGGATGAGGGCGCGGGTGAGGCCGTGACGGGCACGGGTCTCACGCTCGTCGTCGGGACGGGAAACGGTGAGGACGTTGTCCTCGACGTTGATAGCGAGCTTCTCAAAGACATCGAGCTCGAGCTGGCCCTTGGGGCCCTTGACGACAACGTTGTTGCCGTTGACTGCCACTTCGACTCCGGCGGGAATCTGGACAGGCTTATTACCGATACGAGACACGGTGATCTCCTTTCCTTCTACCTACCGAGCGAATTACCAGACGTAAGCGATGATCTCGCCGCCGACGTTGTGCTTGCGAGCATCGCGGTCGGTCATGACGCCATGGCTGGTGGAAATAATGGCGGTACCAAGGCCACCGCGGACGCGGGGCATATCGGCAACGCCGGTGTACTTACGCAGGCCCGGCTTGGAAATGCGGCGGATGCCGTTGATGACCTTAGCCTTCTTGGGACCATACTTAAGCGTGATGTGCAGAGTCTTCTGGGGAACGGTGTCCTCGACATCGTAGCCCTCGATGTAGCCCTCCTCGTGCAGAACACGAGCGATCTCGACGAGCTTCTTGCTGCTCGGCATGGAGACCGTGGCCTTGTTCACAGAGTTAGCGTTACGGATGCGCGTAAGCATATCTGCGATCGGGTCTGTAAGGTTCATACAGATTCTCCTTCGTTCTTGATGAACACGTGCTCTTGGTTCTTCGCCGCCCTTAACGGCAAAGCCTTTTTAGCGCGTTTTCCCTGTTCCAAACTGATGCTTGAAACGCTGGTAGTGACTTACCAGCTGGCCTTCTTAACGCCGGGAAGCTCGCCCTTGAGTGCAAGCTCGCGGAAGCAGACACGGCACAGGCCGAACTTGCGGTACACAGAGTGCGGACGGCCGCAGCGCTGGCAGCGCGTGTACTCACGAGTAGAGAACTTCTGCTTGCGATTGCACTTGACGATCATCGATGTCTTAGCCACTTATATCCTCCTCACATAGAGTATTGTTCGCCCCAAGCGCCGCCCCCTTCTGGGAACGGCGCTCATAGGGCAGGTGAACCTATTTCTTGAACGGGAAACCGAAGGCGTCCAGAAGGGCCTTGGCCTCCTCATCGGTGTTGGCGGTGGTCACGAAAGTGATGTCCATACCACGCTGGTGATCGACGGAGTCGAAGTCAATCTCGGGGAAGATGAGCTGCTCGGTGACGCCCATGGAGAAGTTACCACGACCGTCGAAGCTCTTGGCGGAGATGCCGCGGAAGTCGCGGATACGGGGGATCGCGACGGAGGTCAGACGATCGAAGAACTCCCACATACGATCGCCACGCAGGGTAACCTTGCAGCCGATCGGCATACCAGCGCGCAGGCGGAAGGTAGCGATGGACTTGCGGGCACGGGTGATCATCGGCTGCTGACCGGTGATGGCGCGCAGGTCGCGCACGGCACCGTCGATGGCCTTGGAATCGGTAGCGGCCTCGCCGACACCCATGTTCACGACGATCTTCTCAAACTTGGGGATCATCATGACGTTCTCGTACTGGAACTTGTCCTGAAGCTGCTGCTTGACCTCGTTGTTGTACTTGGTCTTCAGACGCGGCACATACTTCTCTTCTGCCATTGTTCACTCCTTCTTGGGGTTTTAAGCACGGGGCGTGGCCACGATGGGTTGTCCTCGTGCCTCCTGGCTGCATCCGCGCCGCTCATGGCATTTCGCGGTTTGGACTCGACACAGCAGGAGCCGACAAAACAATCGGTACTATACGCGCATCGGGAGCGTATTTCCAGAAAAACCTCGTCTGCCTGCACAACTCCACAACTCCCCCGCACATATTGATCCCTAGGGGATCAAAATGGCAGTTGCGGTGAAATAGGGACTGTTTGACGGCTTAACCGGCTTAAACAGTCCGTATTTCACCGCATCTTATTGATGGGGATGCGACTAGCGCTTGCGGGGGACGAGCTTGGTGCGGCGCAGGTGGATCATCTCGGCAGCGATGGAGATGGCAATCTCCTCGGGATCCTCGGCCTCGATGGCAACGCCGATCGGCAGGTGCAGCCCGTCGATCTGGTCCTGCGTAAAGCCCTCCTGCTCCAGGCGGGCGCGCACAAAGGCCGTCTTACGGCGCGAACCCAAGCAGCCCAGATAGGCTGGCTTGGCGCGCATGGCCTGAATCACCACGTCGATATCGGACTTGTGACCCGCCGTGGCGACGACCACCAGGTCGCGCGGGCCGATGGGGCACTGCTTGCTCAGGTTCTTGTAGTCGACCAGACGACGGTCGTAGGCACCGGGCACCCATTCGGGCGTCAACGTGCCGGGGCGGTCGTCGCAAGCCACGACGGCAAAGCCCGCCGCCGTGAGCACCCGCGCCGTCGCAGCACCCACGTGTCCGCAGCCAAAGATATAGGTCAGGCCCTCGGGGCAGAGCGTCTCGATGTGCGCGGGAGGAATCTCGGAGGCGGCGTTGGTGTAGGTGACGCTGCTCCCCTCTTCCGCCAGCGAAAGCCCGGGGCAGCCCGCAATGGTGCGGCGCGATTCCTCGCCATGGCACTCGGCCACATCGCCCTCGAGCGCGCTTGCGATAAACGGCTCAAAGTCGATGACGAAGTCGCCGATGCGCCGATAGGCCAAGACGTCGGCAATCGACTGGAACAACGGTACCTGGGTCGCATCCAGATGCAGGTAGCACAGGCAGATGGCTCCGCCGCAGATCATGCCGGTATCGGAGTTCTCGCCGCCCATGGTGTAGCGGACCAGACGCGACTGTCCCGCGCCCAGGAGCTCGCGCGCCTCATCCAGCGCAAAGAGCTCAATCTTGCCGCCGCCGATAGTGCCCGCCTGGCTGCCATCGGCAAAGACGGCCATCCAGGCGCCCACACCGCGCGGGGACGACCCCGCCGTACCGGCCACGACCACCAGCTCGCACGTCTCGCCAGCACGCAGGGCGGCAAGCGCCGCATTCACAACATCGAGCTTTTCCATTGCCGCCTTCTATCCTCTAAAGACATCGGTGAGCATAGCGAGTGCCTCGAGCACGCCGCCGCCGACCGACGTCGCTTTGTCCGAAATATAGTTGATATAGCTGGCATCGCCGCGCGGGTCGACGTCGGCACATTTAAAGCCCTCGGTCACCTGAACACCGTCGGCCAAAAGGCCGCGCAAGCAGCCGTCAATCTGCGTGACCATGGGAGTATCACCCGCATACCCGATCACATCGCCGGCACTCACGATGTCGCCGATGGTGCGGTCGGACCTAAACACGCCGGCGGCGGGGCTGTGGATAACACGTTCCTTGCCATAGCCGGCGATAATGCCCGGCACGCCCGTGTTGGGCTGGGGCGAACCTTGGGTAATGACACGGCCGAGAAAATGTCCGCGCATGGTCTCGACCACGGCGTCGCAGTCAACCGGCGCGGTAAAGCCCGGCCCCACAGCGATGACGGCAGGCGCCATGTCGCGCGTGGTGCCCAAGTTGCGCTTAGCCAAAATCGCGTCGACCACAGCCGCGGGTTTAAGCTCATCGAGCATCTTGGCCTGAGGGTCCACCACAACGGCGACGTCTCCAGCCTCGGTAATCTCAAGCGCCTCAGCCGGCGTCCGTGCCAAGCGAGCGCGAATGCCTTCGACCTCGACCTCGCCCAGGCGAATGGCCTCGCAAAAACAGATTGTGCGGCGGATGCACGTGGGAACCGCGATATCGGCCATAACGACCGAAACGCCGGCGCGCACCAAGCGAGCGGCGACGCCCGTGGCGATATCGCCGGCGCCGCGAACATAAACGAGCATTCCCGGGGCACCTCCCTGTGCTACGGTTTGAGCAGAGCAAAAGCGGTTCGGCCGCTACTCTGATGATTATTTATTATCACAGTATTATAGGGCGGTGAACAGATGGAAACGACGAGCGGAAACCTTGCCTCCGCGCTCAAGATCGAGCCGGGCATTACCGCGATTATCGGCAGCGGCGGCAAGTCGACGTTGCTGAAGATGCTGGGTCTCGAGCTCATGCGCGGCGGCGGGCGCGTGCTCCTCTGCACCACCACGCACATGTTTCCCGTCGCCGGCGTGCCATGGGACGGGTCGAGCCGTCGCCTGGACGCCGCGCCTTGGAAGCCGGGGACCCCGCATGTTCCCGGCTGCACCTGCGAGGCATGCGCGGAACTTGTCCGCGGAAGCATCTGCCAGGCGGGTGTTTTGGACCCGGAGACAGGCAAGCTCTCCGCCCCCGCTGAGCCGATCGACCAGCTGGCGCAGCGCTTTGACTATGTGTTGGCCGAGGCAGATGGCAGCAAGCGACTCCCGCTCAAGGCGCATGCCGCCTGGGAGCCGGTAATTCCCGCCGCCACGGCAAACGTTGTCTGGGTCGTCGGCGCCTCGGGGCTGGGCAAGCCCGTCGCCGAGGTTGTCCACCGCCCCGAGCTCTTCTGCGAGCGCTGCGGCTGCGAGCCCACCGACGCTGCCACCCCAGAGCGCGTCGCCCAGGTGCTCAATGCCGAGCTGCGGATGCTGAACCTCAACAATGCCCACATCATGCTCAACCAAGTCGACACGCTTGCCGACCCAACAATGGCAGATCGCTTCGAGGCAGCCCTCGGCCGCCCCCTCATCGCCACCAGCCTCCAGGGGTAGCTAATTTGGCGGCCTTCCTGTTAGCGGGGGACGTAGCGGCCGGGTTGGGCTCCGGTGGGCTCGCCGTCGCGCGCAGCCAGTACGCCGTTCACAAACACGGCCTTGGCGCGGCCGTGCGCCTCAAAGCCCTCGAGCGGCGTGTAGTCCACGGCCTGATGCTGCGTCGCCGCGCTAATGGTCCAGCGCGCCTTTGGATCCCACACGCACACGTCGGCATCGGCACCCTCGGCAAGACAGCCCTTGCGCGGATACATGCCGAAGACGCGCGCCGGGTTCTCGCTCATCAGGCGGCAGAGGTCCTCGGGGCCCAGCTGTCCCTCAAAGCTCGTAGCGATCGCGACGGGGCGATGCTCCACACCGGGCCCGCCGTTGGGAATCGCGCGGAAGTCGTCGCGCCCGCGGTCCTTTTGCCCGTGCAGGTTAAAGCTGCAGTGGTCGGTCGCAATCGTATCGATCTCGCCGGCCACAAGCGCCTCGCGCAGTGCTGCACGGTCACCCGCATGGCGCAGCGGCGGGCTCATCACATACTTGGCACCCGCAAAGCCGTCCTCGCCCTGCTCCAAGTAGCACGTATCGTCGAGCATCAGATACTGAGGGCAGGTCTCGACATAGATATTCTTCTGCCCGCGCGCCTTGGCGGCACGAATGGCCTCGAGCCCCAGCTTGGTCGAAAGGTGCACCACGTTGACCGGCGCGTCGCCGGCCAGGTGCGCCAGATACAGCAGGCGGCTCACGGCCTCGGCCTCGCACACATCCGGACGACTGAGCGCATGGCCCTCGGGCCCGTGGATACCCTGCTCAAACACGCGCTTCTGCAGCTCGTTCACGAGCGTGCCGTTCTCGCAATGCACGCACAGGATACCGCCCACGCGCTTGAGCTCCTCCAGCACCTCGAGCGTCTCGGCATCGTCCAAGCGCAGGTGGTCATAGGCAAAGTAGGTCTTGAACGACGATACGCCCGCCTCGCGCATGGCAGAGAGATCGGCGCGGTTGCGCTCGTTCCACTCGGCGAGCGCCATATGAAAGGCGTAGTTGGCCGTGCAGGTTCCGTCGGCGCGGCGATGCCACTCGGCCAAGGCATCGGGCATGGTCACACCGCGATCGGCCGTGGCGTAATCCACAATGGTCGTCGTGCCGCCGCAGGCAGCCGCGCGCGTGCCGGTCTCAAAGCTATCGGCCGTCCAATCCATGCCGGTCCAGCACTGCATGTGCGTGTGGCCATCGATAAAGCCGGGAAACACCCAGCAGTCGGTGGCGTCCTGGACGGTATCGCCCTCGGCCGGCTCAATCGCCGCGGCGATCCGCACGATCTTATCGCCCTCCATGGCAAGATCGGCGCGGCGAAGCCCCTGGGGCGTCACGAGCGCACCGTTTTTGATGATGATCATAATTGCTCCTTATTGGTTGATGCAGTTGGCCACGCGATCAAAATACGAGCAGGCGGCGATATGCTCCGTTATGCGTCGCTGTCCCTTGGCGGTATCGACGTCCCACAGTTCGTAAGCACGCGCCTCGACCAGCACCACGTCGGTACGGTCCTTAAGGATCGAACCGCCGCCGTCCTTGCCCTCAAGACGCATAAGTGCATCGAACAGTTCCGCCGGAAAGAGCACCGGGCTCGAAGGCTCACCGTTGCACGCAAGACGTACCGGATGCTTGCGGCCACGCCCGTCAAATGCACGAACCATAGCCTCAAAAGAAGCCGAACTCACGAGCGGCTGGTCGCCCGGCAAAAAGAGGCAGCCTTTCCAGTTGCGTTCGACTCCCCACGAAAGGCCCGCACGGACGCTTTCGCTGCGCAGTTTGCCATCGTGCAGCACGCACGGGCAATGCTTGTCCTCGCAAATCTGGGCGACCTCGGGCCAACGCGTCGAAACCACGACGTCAAAGCCCTGGGGAACCGAATCGATGGTCCGGGCAATCAGCGGCTCGCCATAGATATCGGCAAGCATCTTGTTGGAGCCAAACCGCTTGCCCTCGCCCGAAGCCATAATGACACAACCGAGTTTCATGGTGACACCTCCCCTGAAACCATCGTACCCATAACTCGCGCCGCGGGCATCCACATCGAAAGCGCTTATCCCGCACGCCCGCGATACAAAAAAGGGGCACCCCGCCGGTTGGCAGAGCGCCCCCTTTACATGGCTTACCTCAACCCGGCTTTAGGCCTGGAACCAACGGGCGGTGTTGCGCTCGTCGAGGGCCTTGAGGGTAGCGGCGGGATCGGCAACCTTCTGCAGGAACATCATGGCTGCGATGGCGTACGGCTTGTAGCTGGCCTCCTTGTACATGCCCACGCGGTGCATGTCGAAGACGTCGGCGTTGACCTCGCCGTGCCCGCAGGAGACACCGGAGATGTCGGCGGGCAGCGGGTGCATAAAGATGGTGTCCTGGCCGTTGGCGGTCTTCTCCATGAGCTCGGTCGTGGAGCACCAGTCCTGATGGGTGGCGTTCTGAGCGAGCAGCTCCTTCTCGAGCGCAGCGATGCCGGCATCGTCGCCCTCGGCGTACAGGTTGGTGCGCTTCTCCATGGCGGCAAACGGAGCCCAGCTCTTGGGGATCACGATGTCGGCGCCTTCGAAGGCCTCGGCCATGGTGTTGACCTGCTTAAAGGTGGTGCCGGACTCGGCGGCGTAGGTCTTGGCACGCTCGACGACCTCGGGCATGAGGTCGTAGCCCTCGGGGTGAGCCAGGGTGACGTCCATGCCAAAGCGGGGCAGCAGGCTGATCAGCGACTGCGGGCAGGACAGCGGCTTGCCGTAAGAGGGCGAATAGGCCCAGGTAACGGCAACCTTCTTGCCCTTGAGGTTCTCGAGGCCGCCAAACTCGTTGATGAGGTAGAGCATGTCGGCAGAGGACTGCGTGGGGTGATCGGAGTCGGACTGCAGGGAGATGAGCGTGGGACGGTGATCCAGAACGCCGTCCTCGTAAGCCTGCTGCACGGACTCGGAGACCTCGGCCATGTAGGCGTCGCCCTTGCCGATGTACATGTCGTCGCGGATGCCAATGACGTCGGCCATGAAGGAGATCATGGTAGCGGTCTCGCGGACGGTCTCGCCGTGAGCGATCTGGGACTTCTTCTCGTCCAGGTCCTGCAGCTCAAGGCCGAGCAGGTTGGCGGCCTTAGAGAAGGAGAAGCGCGTACGGGTGGAGTTGTCGCGGAACAGGGAGACTGCCAGGCCCGAGTCGAAGATCTTGGACGAAACGTTGTTCTCGCGCAGCTCGCGCAGAGCGTCGGCGACGATGTAGAGCGCCTTGAGCTCATCGGTGGTCTTATCCCAGGTGTGCAGGAAGTCGCTGCCGTACATGCCCTTAAAATCGAGGCCGTTCAGCTGCTCGACGAGCTCGGTAAACTTGGCGTCCATGTAAATATCCTTTCTAAAGGTGAAACGATTGCAATGAGTGGATGCGCTCCGGCATGCGCGTGTGGCTAGAACATGCCGAGCACTATGACGAGGACCCGCTACCGTTGAGGAAGCATGGGAGATAACGACCGCGGGCCCCAAGTCAACAGGGGGTGCCGGGGACACGAGCGGCCCCCGGCTCAACAAGATCGAGGAATGGGACTAGTCGATCTTGTTGTTGGTCAGACCGGCGCGGAACACGGTGGCGTCGCCATCGGCCTGGCTCGGATCGTAGAGGTTCAGGGCAGCCACATACATGGCGGCAGCGGTGACCAGGTCGTCCTTGTAGGTGACCTCGTTGGGAGCATGAGCCTGAGACTCGGCACCCGGGCCAAAGCCCACGCAGGGGATGCCATAGCGGCCCTGGATGGAGACGCAGTTCGTGGAGAAGGTCCACTTGTCGCACAGCGGACGACCGGTGCGCTTGTCCATGCTGGGCTCGCAGCCGATGCGCTCGTCACCGAACATGGCCTTGTGGGCGTCGACGAGGGCCTTGACGTGCGGAGCGGTCTCCTTGTTGATCCACGTGGGGAAGTAAGCCTCGGTCTCGTAGACCTCGCCGGTCCAGGACGGACGGTCGTACATGTACATGGAGACCTTCACGTCGTCGCCGTACTTCTTGGCGGCCGGCAGGTTGCGGATCTCGTCCAGGCAGGACTCCCAGGTCTCGCCGGCGGTCATGCGACGGTCGATGGAGATGGCGCAGGAGTCAGCGACAGCGCAGCGGCTGGGGCTGGTGTAGAAAATCTGGCTGACGGTGCAGGTGCCGCGGCCCAGGAAGCGGGCGTCCTCGAAGTGCTCGGGGTTGTACTTGGGGTCGAGCATCTTGACGAGACCCTTGATGTCGGTCGACTCGTCGCAGCCGTTGTTGTTGAGGGCGCGGACGTCGGCGATGATGTCGGCCATCTTGTAGATGGCGTTGTCGCCGCGGTCGGGAGCGGAGCCGTGGCAGGAGGTGCCGTGAACGTCGACGCGGATCTCCATGCGGCCGCGGTGGCCGCGATAGATGCCGCCGTCGGTGGGCTCGGTGGAAATGACGAACTCGGGCTTAATGCCGTCTTTGTTGTAGATGTACTGCCAGCACATGCCGTCGCAGTCCTCTTCCTGGACGGTACCGACGACCATGACCTTGTAGCCCTCGGGGATGAGGCCCATGTCCTTCATCATCTTGGCAGCGTAGGTAGCAGAAGCCATGCCACCCTCCTGGTCGGAGCCGCCGCGGCCGTAGATGATCTCGTCGGTCTCGTAGCCCTCATAGGGATCGGCGTCCCAGTTCTCGATGTTGCCGATGCCGACGGTGTCGATGTGGGAGTCGATGGCGATGATCTTGTCGCCCTCGCCCATAAAGCCCATAACGTTGCCCAGGCCGTCGACCTTGACCTCGTCATAGCCGAGGCTCTCCATCTCGGCCTTGATGCAGGCGACAACCTCACCCTCCTCGCAGGACTCAGAGGGGTGAGAGATCATAGCGCGCAGGAAGCGAGTCATATCAGCACGATGGGACTCAGCAGCAGCCTTGATAGCGTCGAAATCGAGTTCTTTAGCCATTGTTCATAACCTTTCAAACGAAGGAATCTACCTGTGAGGTGGCGGAGCGATACCTATTTACTCCGCCCCAACGATTAGCAAGTGGGATATTCGCCTTCCCAAACAATTCGACGATACTGGTCGGGGTCCGTGTCACCTTCCGTGGAGAAGCAGAGCACGGAGCTCGTCTTGTCCAGGCCGATGAGTTCCTTGAGCTCGGCGTACTCGGGATCGAGCATGAGAGTCTCGACCAGACCGGTGGTCACAGCGCCGGACTCGCCAGAGATGACGCGCGGGTCGCCCTTCTCGGGAGCGCCCAGGGTGCGCATGCCGCGAGCGGTGACCCAGTCGGGGCAGGACACGAAGGCGGTGGTGTGGTTGCGCAGGATATCCCAGCCCAGAATGTTGGGCTCGCCGCAGCACAGGCCGGCCATGATGGAGGGCATGTCGCCGTCCACGATGCGCGGGTCGCCGTCGCCGGCGGCAGCGCCCTTGTACAGGCAGGCGGCAGGCGCGCACTCGACCACGACGAAGGTGGGCGGGTTATCGGGATACAGGTTGGTGAAGTAGCCCACCACGGCGCCGGCGAGCGAACCCACGCCAGCCTGGACAAACACGTGCGTCGGGCGGTTGATGGCCATCTCGCGCAGCTGCTCGGCAGCCTCGGAAGCCATGGTGCCGTAGCCCTCCATGATCCAGGACGGGATCTTCTCGTAGCCCTCCCAGGCGGTGTCCTGAACGATGACGCCGCGCTCGCAGGCATCGGCCTCGGCGGCGGCCATGCGCACGCACTCGTCGTAGTTGACCTCTTCGATGGTCACCGTGGCGCCCTCGGCGGCGATGTTATCAAAGCGGGGCTTGGTGGAACCCTTGTGCACGACGGCCTTCTGGCCCAGCTTGTTGGCAGCCCATGCCACGCCGCGGCCATGGTTGCCGTCGGTGGCGGTAAAGAAGGTAGCCTGGCCAAAGTCCTTGGCAAGCTGATCGGAGGTCAGGTAATCGAAGGTGCACTCGGCAACGTCCTTGCCGGTCTCGTCGGCAATGTAGTTGGCCATGGCAAACGAACCGCCCAGGACCTTAAAGGCGTTGAGGCCAAAGCGATAGCTCTCGTCCTTAACGCACAGGTTGGACAGGCCCAGGCGCGCGGCCTGGCCATCCAGGCGGGCAAGCGGAGTGACGGTGTACTGGGGGAACGACTGGTGGAAGGCGCGGGCCTTCTTCACGTGGTCGAGGCTCATGATTCCCAAGTGCTTGTCATCGCTCTTGGGCATCGTGTTGCCCGCCCACTGGATCTTATCGGCCATACGGTGAACTCCTTAAGTTCTCTCTTGCCGGCCCCCGCATACGCGTTTCAGCCCGATCCCATTCACACGGCTGAACTTTTATGTGGATGCCAAACAAAAAGTTTGTTAGCACTGTTCTATCACACTTTTTGATTGGTAAACCTAACAAATTGTTTGTTGCCGTAATCGGTACTTTTTCGGCGCCGAACGGTCATGAATTGCCTTGTTGATGGATTTGTTTGCGGTCAAGTGTGGTTTATGGCAAAGTGTGCCCAAACTAATTTTTAGGAAGGCACCCATGACCCCCGCACAGATTGAGTTTTACAAGCGCCTTGCACACGGCCTGGCGCTCCAATTTGGCCCCAACTGCGAAGTCGTCGTCCACGATCTGGAGACCGAGGACGTGGACCGCTCCATCGTAGTGATCGAAAACGGCCACGTCAGCGGGCGCAAACTGGGTGATGGCCCCAGCCATATTGTGCTTGAATCCATGCACGAGGGCACCGCCGACGTGCACGACCGCGAGCCGTACCTCACCAAAACCGCCGATGGCAAGCTGCTCAAATCGTCGACGATCTTTATCCGCAACGATGAGGGCAAGCCCGTCGGCATTTTGGGCATCAACTTTGACATTACGCTTATGAAGGCTTTTGAGCGTTCGCTCGACGCCTTTACCGGCACCGGCGGCACGGGCTACACCGAGCCCGAGCCCATTACCAAGAACATCGGCGACCTGCTCGAGGACCTGCTGCACGAGTGCGAACAGTTTGTGGGCAAGCCCGCGGCACTCATGACCAAAGACGAGCGCATTCGTGCCATTGGCTACCTCGACCGTCGCGGCGCCTTCCTCATTTCCAAGTCGAGCGAGCGCGCCTGCGAGTTCTTTGGCATCTCCAAGTACAGCTTCTATAGCTACCTCAATGAGGCCAAGGCGGCAACAGGCGACAAGTAGGCACTCGCCTGGATTGCCCCTCCCCTTTTGGGCGCGAGTTCTGGAAAGCACGAATCCAAGACCGAGCCGCTTGGGAAGTTCCATATAATCGATGTCATTAGTATTTCGAAAGGATGGAACAGAATGGCGTTGAGCAAGGCATCATGCACCGGTCGCGGATTGATTCCGGCAATTGGTGGACATGTGCACCGCATGTTCGATGAGGGCGAAGACGACCTGTTTTCGCTGAGCCTTGACGACGTGATGGATGATCGCCCGTGGACCGCCGACGAACTCATGGGTGGCGGGGCTCGCCCGTCAAGCCCCAATCCCGCACTTGCGCCCAAGCCCGCATCTGCGCCGACTCCTGCGCAGTCGCCTGTTTCGACGCCCGCGCCTACACCCGCACCCACTTCGGCGCCTACACCCGCTCCCCGCCCCGCAAGCGACCCGTCCGAGACGGCGGCATTTCTCGCTGCAGCGACGCAGGGCAAATCGGCCGACAGCACCGTTATGTACAACGCCCAGCAGTTGCCCGTTCCTGCAGCACGCAAGCCTCCGGTTACAAGGCTCGATGAGCCCGTTGCCCGTCAGGTTGTCCACGATTCCTGGGCTGCAGCCGATCTGGATGAGACCTCTACCGGCATGCCGGCGCTCGATGTTCCAGTTAACCCGCTTTTTGCCGCCAACACGAGCGCCGCGGACTATGAGGGCAGTGCGGCATATTCCGATTATTCCGATGGCTATGCTGGCACCGGTCGCATCGAGACCGAGGATTATGGCACCGCATCGAGCGATTATCTCAACGATCCGTACGCTGCCACGCCTGCACCGGAATATGACCCGGAGGCCGCGTCCGCGCCGGCGTATACCAAAAGCACGGGCGAAGAGCGCTTCGCCGATTATTACGCCGAGGAAAAGGCGCTGCGTTTCTCGGAATTTCCGCAGGCAGTCAAGGTTGCCTTTATCGCCATTATCATTGCCCTGCTCGGTGTCATTGCGTTTGAGGGATTCCAACTGTTCCGCGGCCCCACCGCGTCCGAATCGGCAACGCAGGAAAAAGAGGACGACAACCAGTACCTGGACATCAACACCCTCAAGGGCGACCCCAACGACGGGGACGATGAGTAGCGAGAGCTGAAGGCGGCCGCAGGATCCCGCATCCAGCGCCGGCTTCTAAGTGCTGTCTTGTCATCCAGCTACACTTTTCCGGATAATTTGCCTATCGAATTTGACACTTTTCCGAAGTTTTAAGGTGCCTATTTCGACACTTTTCCGGATGAAAGCCGAATAATCACTTGGGAAACCAACGCAGTCCGCTCGTCATTTCGCGGATGGCGCTTGATTTCTGTCCGTACACGTTGATAGACTTCCTCTTGCCCGCAAGGAGCGGGCGCGTTTTATCCAGAGTCGGGGTAGAGAGTTGGCTCCACGATCCCGACGCCAACCGGCCAAGAGGCACGGTGGCCCTGCCAACATCGATGAAAGGAGTCCGTATGGACAATTTCTCCGTGCGCAGCGAGCGCAATTTCCACAACCTGATCGTCAAGCCAAAACGAATGCATCTTCTAGACGAGCCGAGCGGCTACACCTCGGCTTTGGTGAAGAGCGGCCTCTCCCACCAGATGCGCTTTACCATACAGAAGCTCGAGGAGGAACTCTGTGCTGCTGGCAATCCGCACGTACTGCAGATTCAGCTGCTCGGAGACGACTCGCGCGAGCCGTCTAGCTGGAAGCTCTTTGCCGACGGCGCGTGTGTCGCAAGCGGGTCCGGAGCCTTTGCCCGCGAGCGCTTCTGCGAGGGCGCTGAGGTGTTTCTGGACCTGTGTCGCGACGCCGTACGCACAGCCGAGCTGCGTCAGTGGAGCCAAAGGGAGTACGAGCTGCTGAGTGCAGCGGGCGGGATTGCGGAAGTGCAGGTAGGCGGACCGAGCCACTCGTCATACTGATTGACGCTTCGATTCAAACAGCAGGGCGGAGTCGCGCTTACAGCGCTGCCATGCCAAACCGAATGGCGTTCTCAAAAGGCCTACCCCCTCCGCCTTCAGCTTCAGCAGCAGGTCGCTCGACCCGGGGCACTTGTCGGAAAGGCGCATCCGGGCTCGCTCGCCCATCCCCCACCGCTGGCGGACTTCCTGGGCGCGCGGGCTCACGCGGTAGTCCCCGTCCATCATCTGCTTGAGCAGCTTGGCGGTCACGCGCGCATCGGCCAGAGCGCTGTGGGCGTGCCCCGTCGACTCGTCAAACTCGATGCCAGACCACGTCGCCGCGTCGCCCAACGAGACGCGCCCATGGCTGCCCACGTCCATAATCGAGGTGTAAAACGCCTGCAGGTCGGCCCAGTCCGAAGGAAATGCGGCAAGGTCGACGTGCTTTGCCTGGCACTCGGTCAAAAGCTGTCGACGATCCGTCCCGCTCCAGCAAACTATCTGAGCGGAGTAGCGACCGATCCAATCGCTGAGCCTTTTGATCACCGTGTAGAGCGGATCGGCCATCGCGGTGTCCACGGTCGATATCCCTGTAAGCTCGCGGACGGGAAACGCAACGCCTTCGGTAAATTCCGTCTGCACAAACTGCGAGAACTCGCCCATCACGTTGCCGTGGTAATCGAGCTCGACGGCGCCGACCTCGATAATCTCATTGTGCAGTCCACGGCGCTGGCGCTGCTTTGGCACCGGCGCAAACTCAAAGTCCAGCACGATCTGGCGCGCAAAGTTCGTCGTATCGATAGCCGAGATGCACGGCGTCTTTTTAGCTGGCACGGTTAGGGCCTTTCTCCGTTGCCTGCCGCTTGCTACATAGGCGGCTACATTGCCGTAAAGATAGGCGCCCGTGCGGACATGAAATCGCACAGTGCAGCTTTCCGGCATCCTTGCGTAAAGCTGCGCTTTGAGATGGTCACGTCGCTGTTATTATCGAACATATATTCGTATTTATGGCTGCAGTTTGATAGACTGGTTATTGTTGACGGCAGTTCCATGTGCCGGGCAGCGCCCTCCATGCGACGGGAGGTGATGCCCATGACCGATCTGACTGATTTTGTGAAGCTCCTGACCGCTTTGGTCTCGCTCCTCACGGCGCTTATCGGACTTACCGAGGCACTCAAGCAGCATACGAAGCATAAAAAGAGGGGTCGACGCCGCTAAGGCGATGACCCCTTAATCCAAGCAACGGCGCTGCCCAGCTCTTCACTACTTGGGCTGCCGTCGACCTTATTTTACCCACGGGCACCGGGTTTACCAAATGGATTTTCGGTAAAGGAAGCACGGCACGCCCGCAAAAACACTACGCCCCAAGTGCCGCCACGGGGATCACCGCCACGCCGTCGTCGCGTGTGTAGGCAATGCTCCCCTTTCCAACCACGACCGGCAAAAACGCCGGCGCGGCATTCTGGGCGTCAGGATTGGAGAGCACTTTCCTCTCCAGCGCCTTGAGATTTCTCGCTCCATCGTCTGCTTTCGCATCGCTCAGCTTGACCTCGATGGCTCCTCAGCGCCCGTCGTGCTCAACGATCAGATCGACCTCAAGGCCCTTCTCATCTCGGAAATAATGGACACTGTTGTCGACACCGCCGTAGGTGGAAAGGAACACGCGCACGTCGCGCAGAACGAGGTTCTCAAAGAGCATCCCAAACGTTTGCATATCGCCAAGCAGCCGCTCAGGGGTAGCCCCCAGCAACGTCGCCGCAAGTAACGGGTCGCAGAAGTAGCGCTTGGGGCGCACGCGAACGCGGGCCTTCGAGCGCATGGGCGGCTCCCATCCGCACAGGTCCTCGGTCAGCTTGAGCCTGTTGAAGAGGTCCAGGTACGCAGCGATGGTCCTCTCGTCGGGACCCGCCTCGCCGTACGAGGCATCCTTCATGAGCGTCTTGTACGTGACAGCCTGGCTCTCGTTCATGGCAAGAGCTCGCAAAAGGCCGTGTGCAAGCTCGGGCGATCATGCGATATGCGAAATTACGCCATTCTCAATGCGGATTTTACGCTACTTTCAATGTAGTTTTTACGCCGTTGCGGATGTAGTTTTTACGCTATGTTCATTGAAGGTTTTACGCTTGGCATCCTTAGCGCGACGCCTGCTCAACCCCTGACCACCGGATTGCCCGAATTCCGGGATGCTGCCTCCGCTCCAAACAAAAGGCCCAGCTCGCGATGAGCTGCCTCCCATTTCTTGAACATTAGAAATGGGAGGCTTTCCACCCCATGTCTCTATCGGAAACGGCATCCCGTCCTGAGCATCGAATCCGGGACGTAGTTTCCGCATGCGGCTTCGTTAGGAAAGCATGTTCCACTCTGAGCGCTCATTCCGGGGTGCAATTTCCGCCAGAGACGCCGCCGGGAAAGCGCATCCCGGTTTGGAGCCGAAATCTGGGATGTAGTTTCCGCTTGAAGGGCGATCCGGAAAGCGCGTCCCATTCCGAGTGGCAATTCCGGGTCACAGTTTCCGCAGATACAAGGCGACAGTCCGCCGCCCTTATCACATGCCTTCAAATATGCGATCCAGAAACACAAAACAGCAGATAGAATGCTCTTTTTCAAAAAGTACACGTCCCGAAACTTACCAAGACTTCATATCCAGCCACCGTTCACGGTCGCCGATTACCGCCCACCGATTCAAACAAGAAATATGTCGCCAAAAGCAGGTCATCTACCTGCATGGTTAGATTTTGGTCAGCTTTTGGTCAGCTGAGCGGCAAGTTCCAGCTGATACGTTTTTGCTACCAAAAAGGAGGCGGTAGCTCATGACCCATTGCAATGACCAGCTCATCGACCAACTGCTCACTCAAGCCGAACAAGAGGGGCGCTGTCTGATTCCCCCGAGCACGGCAATCCGCAAAGCGCTCCTTCGGCGCACCGGCGGCACGGTTGTCTCGCCCATGCCGGGGCTGTTTGCGCGAAAACCGCGCTGGGATGAACTCAACCGAGCGCAACGCCATTGCGAGATTATCCGCGCCCTTGCGATCATCCATCCCGATTGGACGTTCTGCTCGTTTTCGGCAGCCTACCTGCTGGGGCTCGAGGTCTCGTGGCGACACCTGAACGTCGTGCATGTTTGCAGCTCGACAAAGCCGTCGGCTCGTCCGGGCGCACATATTCAGCGACACCAGATTGAGCCGGCCGGAGCAATACGCAGAGCCGGCGTATCGGTAACGCCGCCCATCCAAACGGCACCAGATTGCCTGCTGCAAACTGGTTTTGCCGACGGCATGCCCATTGCCGATTCTGCGATCTCAAAGCTCGGCCTTGCGCCGGAACAGCTGATGGAGGCCGTTGAGCAACGAGCGACCGCCCGCAATGGTCGCGCGATTCGCACCGCCCTCACAACGCTTCGATATGCCGACGCCCGCGCCGAGAGCGGCGGGGAATCGGTCGCCCGAGCCGTCATGATCGAGACGGGCTTTGCGCCCGACTGGCTTCAATACGAGCTGACGGACCCCTTCGATTCGGCCAAGCCCATACGAACGGACTTTGCCTGGGAGCGCCAGGCGCGGGAACTCACGCTGGGCGAGCTCGACGGGCTCATCAAATATACCGACCAGACCATGCTGGCCGGACGCACCACCGCCGAGGCGCTCGTTGCCGAACGACAGCGCGAGGCACACCTATCGCTCTACGGTCACCCTCTGCTGCGCTTTACCATGAGCGAAGTCCGCTCGGCAGGACTGCTCGCGAAAAAGCTGCAGACGGCAGGCATCCGGCAGACCGCGCTGCCGACATGGCTCAACGAGGTAGACCTGTAGGAGCTGCTGAGCTTATGCCCGTCTGCCTGCCAAACCGGGACACGCTTTCCGGTTGGCAGCACCCGCGGAAACCATGTCCCAGACTGAGTGCTCAAAATGGGATGCGCTTTCCCGACGAAGCTCCTTGCGGAAAGCGTGTCCCAGAATGAAGACTCGGAATGGGATGCAATTTCCGCCTGAAGGCGATTCGGAAAGCGCATCCCATTCTGAGCATCGATTCCGGGCCGCAGTTTCCGGTTGAGGGCTGTTCCGGAAAGTGTGTCCCATTCCAGGCGCGGATTCCGGGATGCACTTTCCGTTTGAAGCTCCAACCGGAAAGCGCATCCCATTCTGGAGCCGAAATCTGGGACGCAGTTTCCGTATGCGGAGGTGCTTCAAGCAAAAGGCCCCGGCTCACGATGGAGCTGGGGCCAAAGGCGCAGCTTATATAGTTGATGGCAAGCGCAGACGGCAGTCAGCAATGGCTGTCCGCGCCCTACCCTACCCGCGGTGACGGGCGCGGCTGTACGGCGTATCCACCATGGGCAGATCCGGACGCAGCTTGCCGTCAAACGCGCGGTAGGCGTTCTGCACGGCGGGCGCCGTGGGGATCGTTGCGATCTCGCCGATGCCCTTGCCGCCGTATGCCACGGGCAGCAGTTCGTCCTTCTCCACGTAGATGGCGTGGATATCCGGAATCTCGGGCGCACGGAACAGCCCGAGTGTGCCGTACCTTGCCTGGGGCACGCAGTCCTTGAGCGGCCAGTCCTCGGTAAGCGCATAGCCCATACCCATGAGCACGCCGCCTTCGATCTGACCCTGAATGGAGATGGGGTTGACCACCTTGCCGGAATCGTGCGCGGCATAGACCTCGCTCACGCGGCCGTCATCATCCAGAATGACCACGTGCGTGGCAAAGCCGTAGCAGATGTGGCTCTTGGGGTTGGGAACGTCGGCACCCAGCTTGTCGGTCGGCTCCAGATACACGTAGCCAAACTCGCATCCCTCGAGCGCCTTGATGGCGGTCGCGGGATCCTGAGGATGCATGCCCTGGCCGGCGACGAGCTCCTGCGTGCGCAATTGATAGGCGCGGCCGTCGTCGTACTCGATCTTGACGCCGTCGCCATGCGCGCTCACCGGGGCGGTAGGCGCAGGCTTGCCAGCCTCGATGCCAACCATGGCGTCGCGCAGCAGGAAGGCGGCGCCGCGCACGGCCTCGCCGGTCACGACCGTCTGACGCGAACCAGACGTGGTGCCGGAGTCGGGAGCGTTCTCGGTGGAGCACTCGCCGTTGGCGATGCAGCTCAGCGGCAGACCGCACGCCTCGGCAACGTCCTGCAAAAAGACCGTGTTGCAGCCCTGGCCGATGTCGGACGTGGCGGCGTAGACCACGGCGCGGCCATCCTCGACGCGAACCTTGCAGCGACCGGCATCGGGTAGGCCCACGCCCACGCCGGCGTTCTTCATGGCGCAGGCAATACCGGCGTGTCCGGGATGCGCATAGTAGGCATCCTTGACCTCGAGCAGTGTCTCCTTCAGCGCCGTGGAGCAATCGGCAATCTGGCCGTTGGGCAAAACCTCGCCCGGCTCGATGGCGTTTCGGTAGCGGATCTCCCACGGATCCAGGCCGACCTTTTCTGCCAGCAGGTCGATCAGGCTCTCGAGCGCAAACTCGGACTGGCACACGCCAAAGCCGCGGTACGCGCCGGCGGGCGGGTTGTTGGTGTAGTAGCCAAAGCCGCGGATGTCGGTGTTCTGGTACTTGTAGGGGCCGACGGCATGCGTGCAGGCGCGCTCGAGCACCGGGCCGCACAGCGATGCGTAGGCGCCGGTATCAAAGTTGATCTCGCAGTCCAGGCCGGTAAAGTTGCCCTCGGCGTCGCAACCCAGCGTAAAGGTGCCGTCCATGGCATGACGCTTGGGATGGAACGCAAGCGACTCGGCACGCGTGAGCTTGCACTTCACAGGACGCTGGAACTTATATGCGGCGAGCGCGGCCAAGTGCTGGATGGACACGTCCTCCTTGCCGCCAAAACCACCGCCCACGAGCATGGTCTCGACGACCACGCGCTCGGGTTCGCTATCCCAGCCAAACATGTGGGCACACTCTTTGCGCGTGTCGTAGGCACCCTGGTCGGTCGACTGCACCTTGACGCCGTTCTTGTACGGGAAGGCAACGGCGCACTCGGGCTCCAAGAAGGCATGCTCGGTAAAGGGCGTGGTAAAGCGCTGCGTCACGGTGAACGCGCTCTCTGCCAGCGCCTTGGCGGCGTCGCCGCGCGTCACGTGACGGCTCTGGCACACGTTGTCCTTGAGCTCCACCGTGTTGCCAAAGGCAAAGAAACTGTCGTGCAGGCGCGGGGCGTCGGCAGCCCTGGCCTCGACAATGTTGCGCACGGGCTCCAGCGGCTCGTAATCGATCTTTACGAGCTTCTTGGCCTTCTCGAGCGTCGCCTCGTCCTCGGCAACCACCAGCACAATGGCATCGCCCACGCAACGGGTGATATCGCCCGCCGCAATCATGACGTCCCAATCCTGGATAAGGTGGCCGACCTGGTTGACCGGCACGTCCTCGGCGCGCAGGATGCCCACCACACCGGGCAGGGCCTCAGCCTTGGAGGTATCGATGGAGAGCACACGGGCGCGCGGGTACTTGGAGCGCACGGCGCTGGCATAGGTCAGGCCCGGCTGATCGAGCTCGTCGATGTCGTCGGGATACTTGCCCTCGCCGAGCACCTTCTTGCGCACGTCGATACGGAAGGCGCGCTTGCCCACGCCGTAGTCGTCGCCGCGCTCCAGATCCTCGTCGATCTGCTTTTCGCCGCGGAGCACCGCAGCGGCCAGCGAAATGCCCTCGATAATCTTTTTGTAGCCGGTGCAGCGGCAGACGTTGCCGCGGATGGCGTACTTGATCTGCTCCTCGGTGGGCTCGGGGTCCTCGGCGATGAGCGCCGCGCCCGCCATGACCATGCCGGGGATGCAAAAACCGCACTGCACGGCGCCCACGGCGCCAAAGGCGTACACAAAGGCCTCGCGCACGTCCTCGGGCAGGCCCTCGACAGTCACGATGTTGCGACCGGCGGCAAGAGCAGTGGTCAGTACGCACGCCTTGACGGCGGCACCGTCCACATGGATGGTGCAGGTGCCGCAGGCGCCCTCGGAGCAGCCGTCCTTGGCGGAATGGATGTGCAGGTCGTCGCGCAGGTAGCGCAGCAGCGGCTTGTTCTGAGTCGTTGTGCGCTCCACGCCGTTAACGGTAAAAGTGAATTCCTGTGCCATGGTGATTCCCTTCTACACGCCGGCGGCGATGCCGGTGCGGTCGTGAATGGCGCCATGCGGGCAGACGACGGCGCACATGCCGCACGACAGGCAGTCCGCGCCGTCGATATGGGCGCAGTTGTCCTCGATACGGATAGCGCCGGCAGGGCACTTTTTGACGCACATACCGCAACCGATGCAGCTCGTGTCGCAAATCTTGCGCGCAATGGCACCCTTGTCGGTGTTATTGCAGCGCACCAGGATGTTCTGGTAGCCGGGAACGAAGGCAATCACGCGCTGCGGGCACGCCATGCCGCACAGGCCGCAGCCCGTGCACTTTGAGCGATCCACGCGGGCGATGCCATCGACCAGCGCAATGGCACCGTGGGGACAGGCCGTGACACAGGCGCCACAGCCAATGCAGCCTTCGCTGCAGCGGGCGTCGCCGCCTGCGGAGGCGCAACCGCTTCCGCAGGCAACGTAGGCCACGTTATGTTGAATGGATTTGGCCATAAGTGACTCGCCTATTTCTTAAGAAGGTACGAATAGTTGTCGCGCACAGCCCTGATGGTCAGGCGGACGGCCTCGGGAAGGCCGGTGTTGACGGCATCGACCGAGACGGTGCGGACCGTGCCGGCCACGCGGACCTTAAAGTGATCCTCGCCCACGGCCAGGAATCCCTCGTTCTCGGAGTTCTCCATGTCCTCCTCGCTCCAGAACAGGGTGAGCTTGTCCTTGTAGGGACGACCCTCCTGGTAGGGGCAGAACACGGCGCAGTTGCCGCACTCGTTGCACATGCCGTCGACATGGACGACCTGATGCTTGGCCAGGCCCGGCACCTTAATTGCCACGTTGGCGCGGTTGGGGCACACGTCGCAGCAGACCTCGCACACCGAGCCGCAGCCCAGGCAGCGGGTCTTGGTGCAGTTGCGCTTGTCACGGCACAGCGACCCCTTGCGCTCGTAGCAGGTGTCCTCGCGACCGGCCTGCTCGTTGCAGTCGGCGTACTTGTTAAAGTCCACGCCGGCGATGGCACGGGCGACCTCGGCGGCGTCGGCAATAGCCTCGACCACGGTGGCAGGACCGCGGCGGCAGTCGCCCGCAGCCCAGACGCCCTCGACGCCGGTGGAGGTGGCGGCAAGGCTGCCGCGGCGGTCGTGCTCGACGCCCGCGGCATCGTACAGGCTGGCATCGATGCCCTCGCCCACGGCGCAGATCACCGTGGTGGCGGGAAGCTCGACGGTCTCGCTCGTGGCGACGGGACTGCGACGGCCGCTTGCATCCGGCTCGCCAAGCTCCATAACATCGCAGGTCAGCACGGCGCCGTTGAGTGCCTTGGGCGCCAGCAGCTCGCAGAACTCAACGCCGTCGGCAAGAGCAAGATCGAGCTCTTCCTCGTCGGCGGGCATCTGCTTCTTGGTACGGCGATACACCAGGCGCACGTTCTTCACGCCTGCCAGGCGCTTGGCCACGCGGGCGGCGTCCATGGCGGTGTTGCCGGCACCAATGACCACGACGTCCTCGCCCAGCTCGAGCTTCTCGCCCTTCTTGGCGGCCTCGAGGAACTCCAGCACATCGAGTTCGGCACCCTCGCCCAAGCCTGCAGAGCCGGGCATCCAGGCACCGGTGGCCACGACCACGTCAGTAAAGCCCTGGGACTTGAGCTCGTCGATGGACTCCACGCGAGCATTGAGCTGCACCTTGGCGCCAAAGGCCAGGCAGAGCTCGGTATCGTGGGAGATATCGTCGTTCGCAATGCGGAACTCGGGGATGACGTGACGGACCACGCCGCCGAGCGAATCGCGGGCCTCGAAGATGGTGACGGGCACGCCGGCACGCGTCAGGAAGAATGCCGTCGCCAGACCAGCCGGGCCGCCGCCGATAACGGCAACGTTGCGCTCACCGTCGTTGGCGATGGCCTGGGTGCGCAGCTTGGGCAGCACGGCGGTCATGGCCTCGCGGGCGGCCTTGAGCTTGCTGGCGCGAATCTGGGCGCCCTCGGGCTCGTAGAATGCACGCTCGCAGGCACGGCCGCAGGGATGCGGGCAGATGGTACCGGTAATGAACGGCAGGGCGTTGCGCTCGATGATGATGTTGAGCGCGTCCTCGTAGCGGCCCTCGTCAACAGCCGCCAGATAGGCAGGGATATCCTGCTGGATGGGGCAGCTCGTACGGCAAGGCGTGGTAAAGCAGTCGGAAAGCGGGCTCTTACCGGCGACCTTGCGGTCGGGCAGCGGGCGCAGCGGCTTCTTGTAGAGCGGGTTGGTGAGCGAGTCGGTCTGGATCGCAGTCACGGCCTCGAGAGAGACGCCCGCGAACGGCTTGCCATCCAGGTCGGTAAACTCGCCGGCCATCTGGCTAAAGCGCTCGTAGCCACCGGGCTTGAGCACGTCGGTCGCCAGGGTAACGGGCCAAATACCGGCATCATACAGGGCGCGGATGTTGTAGACCGTGGCACCACCGGAGTAGCTGATGCGCAGCTTGCCGTCAAACTGCTCGGTAATGCGGCGGGCAGCCTCGATGGTCAGCGAGAACAACGAACGGCCGGACATATACATCTCGGTGGAAGGCAGCTCGTTCCTCGTCACGTCGACGGGGAAGGTGTTGGTGAGCTTGACGCCAAACTCCAGGCCGCGCTCGGCGCACAGGGCAATCAGGCGCTCGAACATGGGCACGGCGTCGACCCACTGCAGGTCCTCGCGGAAGTGTGTGTCATCGAAGACGATATAGTCAAAGCCCAGCTCGTTGAGGCGCTGACGTGCAAACTCATAGCCCAGCAGCGTGGGGTTGCACTTGATGTAGGTGTTGAGGCCCTTCTCGGTGATCAGATAGGTCGCGATGCGCTCGATTTCCGCCGGCGGGCAGCCATGCAGGGTAGACTCGGTGATGGAGTTGGAGACGCGCGCCGGGATGGACTCGACAAACGCGGCGTCGACATGCTCAAACTTGTCCAGGTTGGCGAGAGCCCACGTGCGGCACTCGTTCCAAACCTCGGAGCCGCTGGCGTCCTTCATGCCCTCGATGTAGGCGTCGACCTTGGGGCTCTTGATACCCTCCAGGTCATAGCCCACCGACATGTTGAAGACAAAGCCGTCCGGGCTGCCCAGACCGTACTCGCGAGCGATCAGGTGGCAGGCAAACCATGCCTTCACGTACTCGGCAAAGGCCTGCGGAACCTCGAGCTCGGTCGACCATTCGCAGTTGTAGCACTCGTCCTGAGCCACGATGCAGGGCTTGTTGACGCAACGGGAAAGCTCCTCGCCGTCCATAACCTGGACGGTCTTGAGCTCAAAGAAGCGGGAACCAGCCACATAGGATGCCACGATGTTCTGGGCAAGCTGCGTGTTGGGACCGGCGGCCGGGCCAAACGGAGTCTCGATGCGCTCGTCGAAAATGGGAAGCGCGCCCTTCTGGTTGGCCGTGACCATCTTGCGCACGCCAAAGACGGCGCCCTGAGTCTTGTGCTCTTCGATGATCCAGTTCATCAGCTGCGAAAACGGGATCGGCCTCATGATGTCGCTCATAATGAGCTCCTCTCTGTAACGCCCGGCGAGACCGCGCGGCGGGCGCAAATACGGTGTAGCGCTGGCACAGCGCCGGCGACCCCGCGGAGGCCGCCCATGCGCGCGCCGGATGCGGCGAAACATCCGACGCGCGCGAATCTACTTGTAATTAGTAGGTGCGATCGTTGAGCGTGCTCCAGAGCTTCTTGGACTCAGCCATGGTCCACGCGTTGATCTTTTCTTCATCGATACCGACAAACTCGCGATCCTTGTACAGGACGCGGCCGTTGATGATGGTGGTGCGGCAGTTTTTGCCCATCATGCCAAAAAGCATGTGGCCGTCGATGTTCTCCTCGCTCAGCGGCGTAAAGGGCTTGTAGTCCATAACGATGACGTCGGCGGCAGCCCCGGCCTCGAGCACACCGAGCCTGCGATCGAAGTACTTGCTCGCCATCTTGGCGTTGTTCTCGAACAGCATGGTCATGGCCTCGCACCAGCCCACGTTGGGCATAGCGGCGTTGTGGCGCTGAATGATCAGGAAGACCTTAAGGCTCTCGAGCATATCGTGGGTGTAGGCGTCGGTGCCCATGCACACGGGGATGCCGCGGCGGAAGAACTCGAGCACGGGGGCGCAGCCCACGGCGTTGTCCATATTGGATTCGGGGTTGTTGACGAGCCAGGTGCCGGACTCCTTGACGATGTCCATCTCGGCGGGCGTCACGTGGATGCAGTGGCCGAGCATGGTGTCGGGACCCAGCAGATTGTGTTGCAGCAGGCGCTCGACGGGGCTGATGCCGCCGCGGTTGAGGCGGGAATCCCACACGTCATTCATGCCCTCGCACACATGGATGTGGAAGCCGGTCAGACCGTTGTTGGCCTCGGCCATCTTGTCCATGGTCTCGTCCGACAGCGTAAAGGTGGCGTGACCGCCAAACATGGCGGCAATCATGTGGTTGTCGTTATCGCGACGCTCCTTGGCGGCCCACTGGGCAAACTCGGCGTTCTCGGCAATGGCCTGGTCGCATTTTTCCTGACCGCGGCGGTCGGAGACCTCGTAGCACAGGCACGAACGCATGCCCAGCTCCTGAGCTGCATCCTTAATGGTAAAGAGGCTGCCTGGGATCTCGCAGAAGCTCGCGTGGTGATCGAAGATCGTGGTGACGCCATCGCGGATGGAGTCAAGAATCGTGGCATAGGCGCTGGCCTTGGTGCCGTCGAGCGTCAGGTTGTCGTCGATCTTCCACCACTGCTGCTCAAGATTCTCCAGGAAGTTGGTGGGGTTGCAGCCCTTAATGGCAAGGCCGCGGGCCAGACCCGAGTAGATGTGGGTGTGGCAGTTGATGAGTCCGGGCATGATGAGGTTGCCCTGGGCGTCGACGTACTCGGCATCCGGGTACTTGGCCTTGAGCTCGCACTCGGGGCCCACTTCGACGATCGTATCTCCGTCAATGGCGACCGCACCGTTTGGAATAAACGGGGTCTGAGCGTTGCGGGTAAAAACGGAACCGTTAGCGACCAGAAGCATGGATGCTCCCTTCAACATCAGAGGCGGGGTTTGACACCTCTGACATGGCGGAGTGCGAAGCGCCGGCCTACACCGGAAACGGGCCCTCTCCCGTCAACGCTTCACCAAAGGGACAACCCTTTGAAGTGCGGCTTGGCGCCGCATGACGTCGGCGGACGAGGCGATGCGTCCGCCGACGAATAGCACCGAATTGGTTACTTCTTGCTCTCGGGCAAGACCAGATCCACGGCAGCGTCCTTGGCGGCATCGATGTGCTGAGCCACGACCGGCGTCTGCGGAAGGATCAGATTGAGCACGATGGCCATGATGGCGGTGGGGGTCACGGCGTTGGAGCCGATGACGGTGGACACCCAGGTGGGCATACCCTCGCCGGCAAGGCAGCCGCTGGCCATCCAGATACCCAGGCCAAAGACGACGGAGGTACCGACGATGGTGGTAGTGCGCTGCGTGAGGCCCTCGCGGGTGAACATGCGCACGCCGTTCATGGTGATGGTGCCAAAGACGCCGACGGTCGCGCCGCCGATGACGGGCTGCGGGATAGCGGAAAGGACGGCAGAGAGCTGCGGGAACAGGCCGGCGATGGCAAAGACGGCCGCGATGATCACAAAGACCCACTTGTTGACGACCTTGTTGGAGCAGATGATGCCCACGTTCTGGCCAAGGGCGCTGGTGGGAAGACCGCCCAGCAGGCCGCCGACCATAGAGGTGAGGCCCTGGGACACGATAGCGCCGGAAAGCTCGCGCTCGGTGGGCATACGGTCGATGGAGCCCAGGCAGGCGGCGGAGACGTCACCGATAACCTGGATGGCAACCATGGGGAACACGACGGCGAGGGTAATGCAGACCTCGGGATCAAACTCGAGCGCGTAGGGCATGAGCTTGGGAAGGGCGAAGACCTGAGCGGTGGCGACGCTGGAGAAGTCGATCATGCCAAAGGGGATGGAGACGATCATGCCAACGATCATGCCAAAGAACACGGATCCCAGCTTGAGCGTGCCCTTGCCAAAGTTGGCGAGCGCAAAGACCACGGCGAAGGTGATAAGAGCGACGCACCAGGCCTGCGGGGTGCCCCACAGCGGCGTACCCATACCGCCGGCCATATACTTGACGGCCGTGGGATACAGCGAAACGCCGATGGAGAAGATGACCGTACCGGTCACGACGGGCGGGAACAGCCACTTGATCTTGCTGTAGGCCAGACCAAAGAGGACCGCGACGGCGCCGCCGACGATCTCGCCGCCCAGCAGCGCACCAAAGCTAAAGCCCGAGGCGCCCATGGCCTGCAGGGCCGGCAGGAACGCGAACGAAACGCCCATGACGATGGGCAGGCCGCCGCCGATGCGACGGAAGGGAGCGAAGGCCTGAAGGGCCGTATCGATCGCCGAAAGAATGAGCGCGACCTGGATGATGTCGGTGCTCTGCTGGCTATTAAAGCCGTAGACGCCGGCCATGATGACCGCCGGGGTAATGATGCCGGCAAACGATGCCAGTACGTGCTGAAGGGCACACGGGATCATTTCCTTAACGGGAGGCATGCCTTCGCGAGTGAACAGGGCTTCAGTGCCGTTCGTAACCGTCTCCTGGGTCATTTGACCACCAATCCTCGAAGTAGTTGTTTTCGCATCTAACGCTCTATTGTGACGCAGTGCGGGGTTGAGGTTGTGCCTTCGTTGCATATCGTATTAAAGATGATTCTCATTCTCAATAATAATTTTTTGTTATCAGACTATTCTTCAGCTGAGATAACGCATTTCCGCAGGTCAGGAAAGTGTCTGGTCAAAATAACATCTAACTTTTCTTTTGGTCGACCGCTTACCGCCAAAATCCTACCGTTCGTCTGTATTACGCAATGTACCTGCGGATATACGAGATGACGGGCAGCGTGTTACCATGAGAAAAAATTGTTATGAACATTTCCGATTTCACCCAAAGGAGTTGCCCGTGAACGAGACCGTACGTCGCTTTTTGCCGATGGTCGATTTCCTGGAGCAGATACTCGGTAAAAACAGCGAAATCGTGCTGCACGATTTCTCGGATCCCGACCACGCCATCGTCGATATTCGCAACGGCATCGTGAGCGGCCGCAAGGTCGGCGGCCCCGCCACCGATCTGGCACTCAAGATCATGCACGACCCCAAGTATCGCGACCTGCCGTTTATTACGGGCTACGAGGGGCGCGGTGCCGGCGGCAAGACGTTGGAGTCCGCGACGTTCTTTATCCGCGAGGATAACGAGATCGTCGGTATGCTCTGCGTCAACACCGACCTCTCGACCGTGCGCTCCATCAACGCCATGGCACAGCAGCTCATGGCCTGCTTCGACGCGGCGCCGACGCGCACGGAGCCCGCCCCTATCGAGGTCGAAAGCCTTTCGGAGTCCACACAGGAGCTCATCGACCGCAGCATTGCCGAGTTGCTGAGCGCGCGCGGGCTGGATGTAGCGTCGCTTGGCCAGAGCGACCGCGTGGACGTCATTCGCCACCTCAACGGCAACGGCGTGTTTATGCTCAAGGGCGCCGTGGCCTGCGCCGCCACCGCGCTGGGCATCTCGGAGCCCAGCGTCTACCGCTACCTGCAAAAAGTTCGCAAGGAGGGCTAAACGTGATCCCTTGGGGACGAAGGGAAACGGATCATTTTTGTCGCATCGCTTGACAAAAGACCCTGCAGCTCGCACGCGCTGCAGGGTCTTTTTGCATGTCATGTTTAGTTGTTACCAACACCTTAGAGAGCGGCGACAACCTCGATCTCGACCAGACCGCCAGCCGGAAGGGCGGCAACCTGGAAAGCGCTGCGCGCGGGGAACGGAGCCTCGAACTTGGAGGCGTAAATCTCGTTCACGGCGGCAAAGTCGGCGATGTCGGCCAGGTAGACCGTGGTCTTGACGACATCGGCAAACGTGGCGCCGGCAGCGGTCAGCAGAGCCTCGACGTTGGCGAGGGACTGCTTGGCCTGGGCCTCGACACCCTCGGGCAGCTTGCCGGTCGCGGGATCGATGCCCAGCTGGCCGGACAGGAACACCATGTTGCCAGTCTGGATACCGGGGGAATACGGGCCGATGGCTGCGGGTGCGTTATCGGAAGACACGACGGTCTTGCTCATGTTTTTCTCCTTACGATCAAATAGAGAGCGTGAGCGCGGCGTTCACACCGGGAGGCACAGTTCGGTCTGAACACCGCGCTTGATTGGGATAGTACTCAAGGTTTCCGTTTGATGCAAGAATATTATCAGCTTGCGAGAATATTTTATCGCCCAACGGTTTCCCCGAACCGCTGAACGGTTCTCCACGAGGTCAGCCAGCCCAAGCTGCTGAAGACTTTATCCCGCTTGGAGCACGGGCATCGCCTGCCGCAACGGCACCACTATACTTTTGAATATCTGAGCATTTTGAAAGGCAGGATATGACCGCAACCGCCAGTCGAACCACCAACCGCAGGCCCGAGCTTTTGGCGCCCGCCGGAGGGCCCGAGCCCTTTGCCGCCGCACTCGCCGCGGGGGCAGACGCCATCTACTGTGGCATGGGCAGCTTCAACGCCCGCCGCAAGGCAACCAACTTTACCGACGAGGCCTTTGAGCAGGCCTGCCGCGCCGCGCATCTAGCCGGGTCGCGCGTCTACGTCACGGTCAACATCGTCATCAAGCAGTCCGAGATGGGCGATGCGCTGCAACTCATCCATCGCTGCTCCACGCTGGGCGCCGATGCCTTCATTATCCAGGACTGGGGTCTGTTCTTTGAGGTCAAGCGCACCATGCCCGGCATCGAGACACATATCTCGACCCAGGCGAACATCCACGACGACCGCGGAACCCTTTGGTGCCGTGAGCAGGGCGCCGACCGCGTGACTCTCTCGCGCGAGCTCTCCATCGACGAGATCGCCGCCATCCACGACGCCGCGCCCGATGTGGACCTTGAGGTCTTTAGCCATGGCGCCATCTGCTTTTGCTACTCGGGCCTGTGTCTGCTTTCGAGCTTTGCCATGGCGGGACGATCGGCCAACCGTGGCATGTGCGCCCAGCCCTGCCGCTTGCCCTACGAGCTGATCGACGAGAACGGTCGCTCGCTCTCCCCTGCCGGCCGCGAGCGTGCGCTATGCCCGCGTGACACCAACACTTCGCAGCTCGTTCGCCGTCTGTATGACGCCGGCGCCGCATCGCTCAAGCTCGAGGGCCGCATGAAGGCTCCCGATTACGTGTATTCCATCGTCGACGTGTATCGTCATCAGATTGACGATATGCTGGCCGATGTTTCGACCTCTAAGGACGAGAAAGCCGCCCGCCAGCGCCAGCTCAAGCGCTGCTTTAACCGCGACTTTACGCACGCCTATCAGGACGGCACCTCGGGCGACGAGATGATGAGCTATGAGCGTTCCAACAACCGCGGCCAGATCGTGGGCACGGTGCTGGGCAGCCGCCCGGCCAACCGCGATGTGCGCGGCCTCAAGCCCGACGACCGCCGTCGCCGCGCCGCCATCGCCCGCATTGAGCTGTTTGAGCCCGTGGGCAAGGGCGACCTGCTGGAGCTTCGCCACGATAACGAGTTTGACCAGTTCCTGACCACCATTGCCGCCGATGATGCCGCTGCCGGCGATGTTATCGAGTGTCGCGTGCCCCGTAGCATGCCCGAGGGCTGCCGCGTCCGCGTGATTCGCAGCCAGCGTGCCATCGACGCCGCCGGCGCCGCGCTCAAGCGCGATGTGCTGCGCCGCCGCGCTGTTGATGTGTCCGTCGTGGCGCGCCTGGGCAAGCCGTTTACTGTCACACTCACCTGCTGTGACGACCCCGCGCTCACCGCCACCGCCACAGGCTTCACCGTCGAGGCCGCCAAGACCCGCGCCGTCGAGGCATCCGATCTGGTTGAGCACGTCGGGCGCATGGGCTCCTCTCCCTTTGAGGCCGCGAGCTTTGACGTGGCCCTCGACGAGAGTTGCGGCATGGGCTTTTCCGCCGTGCACAAGGTGCGCGCCGCCGCTTGTAAGGCGCTGGAAGAGGCCATTCTGGCACCGTACGAGGAACGCGCCCGCACGCTCGAGCTACCGGCGATTGTCACCAATGATTCCCGCCCCGCGCCCGAGCACTACCGCGATGAGCCGCAGATCTGCGCTACCGTCACCTCGCTCGAGGCCGCCGAGGCCGCTCGCGCCGAGGGTGCAACGCGCATCTACATGACCACCGACGCACTCGATGCGGCCAAGCTCTCCCCCGCCGATACGTTTGAGCAGGGCATCGTACCCGTGCTCGATGAGGTCTGCCGCGCCGTTGACCACGTCCGCGTTGACCCATGGGTTGTTGCCGGCGCCACGGTCGCTATTGGCAACATCTCTGAGCTTGCCCTGGCCGCCCAGGTTGGCGCCACGGCCGAGATTCGCTCTTGCCTGCCGGTGCACAACACGCCCTGCATGGAGGCGCTTGCCGAGCGCGGAGCCGGTGCGTTTTGGCTCTCGCCCGAGATCACGCTCGACGAGATTATCTCGCTCGGCACCGCCGCGCCCGCGGCTCTGGGCATCACCGTCTTTGGCCGCCCGCGCGTCATGACAAGCGAGCATTGCATTCTGCAGGTTGCCAACGGCTGCATCCACGATTGTGCCAACTGCCGCCTGCGTGCCCGCAAGCTCTCGCTCAAGAATATCGACGGCAAGGTCATGCCGGTGCGTACCGACATCCACGGCCGCTCACGCCTGTACGACGCCTACCCCATCGACCTCACGCCGCAAGTTCCGCAGCTGCTCGATGCCGGCGTGCGCCGTCTTATGGTCGACGGAACCTTGCTCGAGGCCGATGAGATTGGCCGTGCCGTCGCTCGCGTCCGTCGCGCTGTCGAGGCGGCTCAAGCCGGCCGCAAGCCGGCCGCCCGCCTGCGCGGCGCCACCTCGGGCTGCATGTTTGTGGGAATTAGCTAACCGAAAGGCTTACACGTGAACGAAGAACCTCAAGTCCTCTACTGCGACGCCTGGCTCATGGCCATCGACAAGCCCGCCGGCATGATCGTCCACGGTGACGGCACCGGCGAGCGCACACTTACCGACTACGCCAGCGACCTGCTGCTGGCGATGGGCGACGGCTTTGCCGCGACCGACATGCAGCCGCTCAATCGCCTGGACCGTGACACCACCGGCGTGGTGCTGTTCTCACTCGACAAGCAGACGCAGCCCGCCTTTGACCAGATGATCATCGACCACGCGTTCGAAAAGCACTACCTGGCGCTCGCCGAGGGCAAGATCGACTGGAACGAAAAGCTCATCGACAAGCCCATCGCCCGCGACCGCCACGATAGTCGAAAGATGCGCGTCGGCGCCAGCGGCAAGCCGTCTCAAACACGCGTAAAGGTGCTCAAGCGTCTTAAGAGCCGTCGAGGCCTGCCCACGCGCTCATATATCGATGTCGAGTTGCTCACCGGCCGCAAGCACCAAATCCGTGTGCATCTGGCGAGCGAGCGTCATCCCCTGGTAGGCGACGAGCTCTACGGCACGCCGCGTCCCTGCGGCCTCATGCTCCACGCCCACAGCGTGTCCTTTACGCACCCCGTAACCGGCGAGCACATTCACATCGAAGCCCCCTGCCCCTGGGAGCCCTAAACCACCACAAAGGGGACAGGCACCTTTGTGGTGGTTTTGCCGCGATGGCTCTGCCGGATTCCCAAACATCTCGATCTGTAACAGCTAAAGCCCATTTTGCGGTCCATCTGTTACAGATCGAGACATTCGAATCCCCTCAAGGGAATAATCTCAATCTGTAACAGTAACTCAGCAAAATCAGTCCCAGATGTTACAGATTGAGACAAAGGGACGGCGCGGTTCGTAAGTATCTCGATCTGTAACACCTAGCCCACTTTTAACGGTCCAGTTGTTACAGACTTAGACAAACCGGCAGACAACGAAAGCGGCGACGCCCGTGATGGACGTTGCCGCTTTTCTATTGAGAAAACTACTCGGTTTTCGTTACTAACCACCACAATGGGGACAGGCACCTTTGTGGTGGTTTTGGCCTTAGCCCGTCCCCTGCTGTTAGACCGTGATGACGTTGTCCATTGCCCGGTACTTGGCGGGGACCTCGCCTGCGGTAATAATCGTTGCGTCGCGGAAGTCCGCAAACTTGACGGGCGCCACCATGCCAAATTTGCTGGCGTCCGAGATTACGAAGCGTTTGGCCGTATGACGCATCGAGATGCGCTTTACTTGGGCCTCCTCGATATCGGGCGCCGTGAAGCCCTGCTCGGCGGCGATGCCATTAGAGCCCCAAAAGCCACAGTTGAAGTTGTAGCGATCTAAGGTTGCCAAGGCATCGGGGCCAACGAGCGCCTCGGTCTCGGGTTTGAGCTCGCCGCCCAGCACCACGGTACGCATACCCCGCAAAGCAAGGCGCTGAGCATGGAGCACGGAATCGGTCACGTAGGTGACATCTTCAAGGTGGGGAAGATGCTCGATGAGCCTGAGCGTCGTCGAGCCCGAGTCGATGTATACAAAGCTCTCAGGCTCCACAAGCGCCGCCGCACGGGCGCAGATACGCTCCTTGTCATCGTTATGGAGGTCGCTGCGCTCATTAAGCGTTAGGTCGCGCGTCACGTGCGCGCGCTCCAGACTTGTCGCGCCTCCGTGCACCTTGGCGATACGGTGTGCTCGGTCGAGCGTCTGCAGGTCGCGCCGAATGGTAGACGCCGTCACGCCCAGGGCCTCGGCAAGCTCCGGCACGGTAACCGAGCCGGTCTGCTGAACCATCGACACGATCGCGTTGAGCCTATCTTCCGCTAGCATCGCTTACTCCTCCTCGGGGTACACGACTCCCCAGTCGGCGCGTAGCTTGGTCATCAGCTCCATAACATCAGAAGCATAGCCCAGAAGCTCACGCTTAGAGTCGTCGCCGGCAACGGCCTTCTCAAGATCGGCCATCTCATAGCAAAGGGCGTAAGCCTCGGTGCCGGCGTGGACCTCCTCGCGGTGGCCGTCCGCAGTCCACACGATAGTCGCGTGATCGGCGCGCGGATACTCGTTGACCTCGATATAGCACTTATCGAAGCTAATAATCGAGCGCTTGGGTTGCTTGGAGTGGAGCGTGAGGCTCACAACACCCAGCTGCTGCTCGGCATTACGGCAGACGATGCCGCCCGCAACGTCAACACCGGTCTCACAGGTGTTGCCCAACGAAACGACCTCAATGGGCTGGCTTGCCATAAAGAGACGCATGACGGACAGGGCATACACGCCAATGTCGAGCATGGCACCGCCAGCAAGGTTGCGGTTGTAGAAGCGATTGGTCAGATCGCCGTACTCCTTGTAGCTACCAAAGTTGAGCTGGGCGAGGTTCATGCGACCAAACTCGCCGGCATCCATGCGACGGCGCAGCTCTTGATACAAGGGCATATGAAGCACCGTGGTGGCGTCCATGAGGACGACGTTGTGCTCGTCGGCGATGGCACGCGCCTCGTCGAGCTCAGCGGAATTGAGGGTAATGGCTTTCTCGCAGAGCACGTGCTTGCCGGCGGCCAGCGCGTCACGCAGATAGGTGATATGCGTGTTGTGCGGCGTGGTGATATAGACGGCGTCGATGCCCGGATCGGCGTAGAGGTCCTCAACCGATTCATAGACCTTCTCGATGCCATACTGCTCAGCAAAAGCCTGAGCCTTGGACAGCGTACGGTTGGCGACGCCCGCAAGCTTGCGGCCGGCAAGAGCGAGAGACTGGGCCATCTGGTTGGCGATAACGCCGCACCCGATCACAGCCCAACGAAGCTCGGGAGCCGTAAAGATATCATCGGGGAATGGCTTGTCCTGGACCGAAGCGAACGCTGCTTTTGCGGCTGCCGCGGAGTCGAGTGGAGCCTGCTTGGAATCTACCATATGTGCCTCCTGTGTCATAGAACGTCTTGCATTTCGGATAGCTCTATATTCGCACAAACACGCGCGTCTGTGCGTGTTTGTGCGTATCTCACCGCTAAACGGTCATTTTTGTCCCGTAAACGGCGCATCTAAACGCATATTCACGCAATCCCACGCACGCAAATACGCACAAATGCGAACCGGTCATTGCTCAGAGACAGGGGCTTATGCTTAGAACTCAAAAGACAGGATGATCCGCTTCGCCTCGTCGCTCATGGCGCGCTGCAGCTCTAAGGACCGTCCCAAACTGCCGACAGAAAAGGAACGTTCCAAACTGCAGACAGAAAAAGAACGTCCCCAGGCGCCGGCATTTCAAGAGTACTCATTTAAGTCTGTCCCCAATGAGTGGGAGTAATCAGAGACCCTTTGCGAGGGAGGCCGGACGTGGCCTTCCTCGTTTTTATTCGTGGACTTTAGTCCGTGCCGCGCGGCACGCGCGGCATAGAAAGCCACCCGCTCAGCGGGTGGAGGCCAATTTCCGCTACGCGACAAAAACCTTCCCCCTAGCATGAGGATTGTTCAGGTCATCATGCTAGGGGGAAGGTGATTGCTGTGGCCCAGAAAGCCAACAGCCTCGCGCACACGAAATGGCTGTGCAAGTACCGCACCGCACCGAGGTCAAGCTCATCGCCACCATCGTCGAGAAGCACCCCAAGGTGCGCTTTGCCGTAAGCTGCACCTCGGCCTACGCCGACCTCTACGACCGCATGGAGCAGGCCCTGCGCGAGCGCGTGGCCAACGCGGTGGAAGTCGTCCGCTCCGACATCAGCCCCGCGCTTCTTGTCCACACCGGTCCAAACCTCGTGGGTGTGGCGGTCCAGGGACTCTAGCGGAGGCGGGGCGTCCTGCCCCAAAAACAAATGCAAAAGACGAGCGCTTCTTGCCGCCCAATTGGCAAGAAGCGCTCGTCTTTTCTTAACGTGTTGTATGGCGGAGAGAGCGCAAGTTACGCGAGCGTCCTTCTTGCCAGCTCGGCCGCGCCGAGGATTCCTTGGTCGCCGCCGCAGCCCGGGGCGCAGATGTAGCTCTCCATGTCCTTAAGCTCGGCGGTCTGGATGTAGCCACCCAGATATTCGAGGGTCTTCTTGCGGACGATGCCGTAGAGCTGCTCCTGGTGCATCACGCCGCCGCCGAGGACGATGCGGCAAGGCGAGTACATGAGCACGAGGTTCGCGCACATCTGCCCCAGATAATCCCCCTCGAGCGCCCACACCTCATCGTTGTCCGCGAGCTCGGCCGCGGGCTTTCCCCAGCGCGCGGCAATGGCGGGGCCGGAGGCGAGGCCCTCGAGACAGCTCGCATGGCTCGGGCAGACGCAGCGTCCCTCCTCGGTGGGGCGGGTCCTTACCAGCATGTGGCCGGCCTCGGGGTGCAGCATGCCGTGAAGGAGCCTGCCCGCGCACATGACGCCCGCGCCCACGCCGGTGCCGATGGTAACGTAGACGGCGTCCTCGAGCCCCTTGCAGCAGCCGAAGACCACTTCGCCGAGGCAGGCAACGTTCACGTCCGTGTCGTAGGCCACCGGAATCCCGAGGGCGTCGGCGAACGCGGCGCGAAGACCATAGCCTCGCCACGCGAGCTTGGGCGTCTGGAGGATGGAGCCGTAGCGCTCGTCGTTGGGGTCGACGCAGGTCGGTCCGAAGGCGCCGATGCCCAACGCGTCCACATCGCGGGCGGTGAACCACTCGACCATTTGCGGGACGGTCTCGGCGGGCGTAAGCGTCGGGGTCTCCATACGGTCGAGGACCTCGCCGTCGCCGGACACCACGGCACAGACCATCTTGGTCCCGCCGGCCTCGAGGGCGCCGAGCCTCATTTGCTTTTCGCTCATGTGATCCTCCTTACAAAGAGACGCCCGCAGTCATGGTCAACCGCGGGTGCCCATAACGTTGGCTTGTTTCGAGGCGACCCTACCTGGGCACGCGGTCCTGCCTTGCGGCAAACGGGGCGAGCACGGCGTGCGGCTCGCTTTGGTACCAGTAGGCGACGGTGGAGATGTCGTCCTCGCGCTCGTAGAGCTTGATGTCGTCGTTGCCGAGGTCCTGGAACGTCACGCGCAGGTCCTCCTTGAACGAGATCGGATCGGGAAGGTGCCACCTGTAGAGGCCGTGCCTGGGAAGCGCGTCGTCGTTGGTCGCGAGCATCGGGTTCGGGTTCGGCTTGCCCGCGCTGAAGCGGTCGCGCGTGGCGTCGCGCGTCGAGCGGTACGGGTAGCCGGCGAACAGCGTGTTGAAGCACTGCGCCTCGGGCAGCGCGTGGGGCGGCCTGTCGAGGAAGGCCCAGGCACCGCCGAAGTAGTCCTCGGCTCCCGTCGAGGTGACCGTGGGGAACTCCTCGTCGCCGTCGAGGAAGAACTTCATCTCACCCTCGCCCCACCAATAGCGCTCCAGGGCGCACAGGGCCATGTAGGTGCCGACGTAGTAGCCCTTGCCGCGCACGCCGTCGAGCACGGTGTAGTCGACGCCCCTGCGGGTGCTGCGCTCGCGGTTAAAGCGGGCGTGGAAGTACATGGCGTCGTCCGGCACGTCGGTGAGCGCGTAGTTGAACGTGTAGAAGATGTACTTAATGAACCCGGGGTGCTCGCTCGTAAGCGTGACCTTGGCGTGCTTCCTGAAGGGCATCTCGAAGTAGCAGTTCATGCCACCCGTCGGGTTCACGCAGATGGGCATCGAGTTGACGATGGCGCGCTCACCGAAGCCGTTGCAGAAGAAGTCGCCGACAGGGCACTCGACCGAGGGGGTCTCCTCGTCGTCCCAGTAGAAGCGCAGCACGAGGTCGCGCATGACGAAGCTGCCGGCGGCGGTCTTGTCGGGGACGGTCATCCAGATGTGGCGGATGATGCCGGGGCCCTCGATGTCCGCGAGCGTGATGGTCTCGCCGGACTCAAGGGGCACGCAGCACGAGCCCTTGCGGCCGACGCCGAGGTGGCTGGCCGACATGGCGGCGCGGCCCTTCTCGCCCGTGATGTTCTCGGGGGTGATGGCGCGGCTTTCCTCACCGCCGTGCATCCACACGTCCTTAAGGAACTCTCTCATCGTCGACCTCCTCTATTCGTCGTCGTCGCACTCGGCGGAACTGGCACCGTTCACGTAGATGATCTGCTGGCGCGCCTCGTTGACGAGGGCGTCGAAGTCGAGTTTCTCGTCGGGGCGCGCGAGCGCGACCGTCATGGCGAGCGGGAGGTTGACACCCGCGATCACGTGGATCCGGTCGGAGGCGAAGCGGGAAAAGCGCTGGTTCACGCTGCCGCCGAACGCGTCGGTGAGGACGACGACCTCGTCAGTGCCCGAAAGAGCCGCCTCGACCGCCGCGTCGAGCCCCTCGCCGTTGTCGTTCACGTAGGCGCACACGGCGTTGACGGCGTCGCCCTTACCCGTAAGGAACTCGAGGGTGTCCTTGAAGCCCTGGGCGAGAAGGGAATGGCTCGCCACAACTATCTTTCTCATTGATTCACCAATCTCTTGGGTCGAAGCTAGGCGAGGATGCCGGCGGCGGAGGCGACCATCGCGAGGACGATCACCACGAGGATGAGGGCCGTCATGCTCGCGTTCTTCTTGCTAAGAAGGTAATACGCGCTTCCCGTGATGGCGGCGGGGATCATGGCAGGCAGGATCTTGTCGAGCAGCGGCTGAATCTCCATCGCGACGTCACCGAAGCTGAAGCTAATCGGGCAGGTGACGCCGATGACCGAGGCGATGAGGCAGCCGACCACGGTGAGGCCGAGCACGGAGGCGGCGGCAGTGAGGTTGGGAAGCTTCTCGCTGAAGTCGGTGACGAGCTTCACGCCCTGCTTGTAGCCGAACTCGAGGGCGTGCATGCGGACCCAGAAGATGGCCAGGATGAGCGCGAACCAGATGCCGGCTCCCACGGGGTTGCCCTCGATGGCCATGTAGGCGGCGATGGAGCCCATGATGGTCGGGATCATGGTCATGAGCAGGGAGTCGCCGACGCCGGCGAGCGGTCCCATGGTGCCGATCTTCAGGTCTTGGACGGCGTCCGCCGCCGCTAGGCCGTCGCGCTCCTCCATGGCCACGCAGGCGCCAAGGATGATGGCGGCGAGCCAAGGCTGGGTGTTGTAGTAGCGGAAGTGGTTATTGAGCGCTTGCTTATAGTCCTCGTCGTTCGTGTAGATCTTCCTCAGGACCGGCGAGAGGGCGTAGGCGACTGAGGCGCCCTGCTGGGTCTGGTAGTTGAAGGTGCACACGCTCATGAGCCAGCGCCAGTTCGCGTTGCGCAGGTCCTTCTTGGTGACCTTGTAGCCGGAGGGCTTGCCCTCGGCGACGGCGGTGATGTTCTCGTTTTCCATGGTTACTCATCCTCTCCGATGAAGGCGTCTGCGGAAGCGTGGGCGGCGAGCTCGGTGTCCCTCTCGGCACGCTGGTAGAACGCAATCGCGAGGGCAACGCCGACGATGGCGGCGCCGATGATGGGCACGTTCAGGAAGGCCGAGAGGAAGAAGCCGGCGAGCAGGTACTGGAAGTACTTGGCGGTTGGCATGTAGCGGAGCAGCATGGCGATACCGACGGCCGGGAGCATCTTGCCGGCGAGGGTGAGGCCGGAGAGGAACCACTGGGGCATGACCTCGAGGAGCCAGTTGACGGCGGGCTGGCCGAGCGTCACGGAGACAAAGACGGGCAGGGCGGCGCACAGGCCGAAGAGCGCGGGGCAGACCCACAGGATGGCGTTCATCTGATTGAACTTACCCTCGTTGCAGAACTGCTGGGACTTCTCGACGACAAAGCCGTTGAGGATCTTGGCGACGACGTCGAGCTGGATGCCGAGCATGCCGACCGGCAGGCCGATGGCGAGGCCCGTGTCGGAGCCCAGGGTCACGCCGTAGGCGGTGGCGATGATGGCCATCGTGCCGTAGTCGGGAATGGAGGAGCCGCCGAAGCCCGCGACGCCGAGCTGCATGAGCTGAATGGTGCCGCCGATGACAAGGCCGGTCTTCCAGTCGCCCATGACGACTCCGGTGATGAGGCCCCAGAAAACGGCGTAATTGACGAAGATCATCGGGATGCCGTAGTAGTCCACGTGCTTGATGAAGGCCAGCAGGGTCAAAAGGACGACCTGCAGGATAGTGAAGTTGACCATATTTCCCCCTTAGATGAGGTCTGCGACGGAGACGGGCTTGTCGGCGGGCACGAACTGGGCCGTCACCTTGACGCCACGGGCGATGAGCGCCTTGTAGCTCTGGACGTTCTCGGCGGAGGCGTAGGCGCGCTGGGTGAGCTGGATGCCGTCCTCCTTGACGAGCGAGCCGCCGACGACCAGCGACGGGAGCTCGACGCCCGACTCGACCAGGCGAAGCATCGTCTCGGGCTCCTTGGCGATGACGAAGACCTTCTCGCGGTCGTACTTGCCCGCGGCGAAGTTCTTGAGCGCGGTCTGCTCGGAGATGATCGAAACGGCCATGCCCGCGGGGCGCGCCATCCTCATGGTGGACTTCAGGACCTCGTCGCCGGCGACCTTGTCGTCGATGACCATGACTCGGGTCGCGCCCGACACCGGGGCCCACTGCGTCACGATGATGCCGTGAAGCAGGCGATTGTCGATTCGTGCCATAACAACACTCATGTTTGCTCCTATCAAATGAAGTTTTACGTTCGGTACTGCCTCGGCGCTATCCGGATTCGCGCCGGGCAAGGGGTTATCGGATTATTGAGGACGCGCGGTCAGCTTGCGGCGGCGCGGGGAAGGTCACTCGTCGAGCAGGAGGTCCGAGGAGCCGAGGCGCTCTTCTCGCGCCGGGGCGGCGCTCACGCTTATGTAGTCGAAGACATATGCGATCTCGCTTACGGGAACCTCTACGCGATAGCGCGTCGAGATGCTCGAGAAGCTCTGCCTGAAGGACTCGATGAAATCGGCGCGTTCCTCCTCGAAGCGGTCCTGGCCAACGTAGGTCTCAATGGGGTTTCTGGTAACAAGGCGCTCGACGAGACAGCAGAGGTGAACGTAGAGCCCAATGATGGCGTTGCTGCCGATCTTCTCGCCTGTCCTGCGCTGAAGCTCGTGCACGGCGCTCTCGATCTCATGGAATAGCCGCTCCGGGTCGAGGATGGTGATGGAGCGGATGACGTTCTGCAGCGTCATGTTCGAGAGCAGCTTCTCGTGGAAAGAAGAGAGCTCGGAAGCGTCAAGCCACCTGCCGAACACGGCATCAACCTTAGAGGCGGACGCCGTCGACATGATGTCCTCGAGGGCGACGAAGGGGACGGAGGCGACCCCGGGGTCTCCCGTGCCGATGACGGCGCAGACGCGGTGCTCGGAGAAAACGGCGTCGTTCGACCCGTTCGCGACGAGCTGCTTGAAGGGCCTCGTGAGCAGGCGCGCGCCTATGGTGCGCGGGAGGCTCTGCGAGACGAGCTGGCGTATCCTCTCCGCGGCGTCGACCCCGGACTCGGAGCAGAAGACGATGGCGTCCTCACGGTTGACGCGCTCGATCACCTTGCAGTGCGTCACGCACGCGGCGGTCGCATCGCCAAGAACCTCGGCGATGGACTTGCCGCCGAGCAGCCCGACCCCGATCTCGAGCGCAAGACCGGTAGAGACGTTGTTCACCACGCCGATAGTGGAGTCGGTAACGTTCTCGAGGGCCTTATAGGCCTCCTCCAAGGAGCCCATATCGACGAGGAACACGACCCCGGTGCAGTAGGAATGGCGGTCGACGAGGCGCTGGAGCGGACCGACGATGTCCTTCAGCTGCTGGTCGTAGGGCATGTCGACAGCCTCGTACACATGCATGCCGAGCATACGGTTCGCCGCGTCGGCGATGCTCGTCGCCGTTGAGTAGCCGTGGGACAAGATGACGCAGAGCGTCCGAAGGGCCTTCGCATCGCGAGACTCCGATGCGACGCACAGCGTCAGAAGCGTCTTCGTGAAGTGATCGAGCGAGATTCCCAGCGCCCCTTCCACGTCTGCGGCGACCTGATCGGAGACACTCGAGGCAAACGGCAATTCGGAGGTCACGGCACCGAGGAGATGGGAGATTTGCTCCGCACAGGCAGACTTTCGCCTAGCCAGGCCGATACCCGGCCACAACTGCAGGCAAATCTCCTGGGCCAGTAGAAAAGCGACCTTCCTCGAAAGCTCGATGCCATAAGAAGAGCCTGCGTCGGCAAGGACCGCGCCCACGACGCGCTCGAAGGCGCGCGACCTCGAGGAGGCGACGCCGTGGTCGAAGATCAAGTGATCCTCAACGCCGCGCACAGCGGAGACAGCTTGCGAGACAAGCTCGGAGACAGAGAGCTCCCCGGCGCAGAATCGCTCATCGAGGGAGCACAGGGCATCGAGCGCCTGCTCGACCGGCCCTGTGCTCTCGGCGGCATCCAGAGACGCGTCGATCAGAACGCCATCGTCGGGCTGTTGATCGATCTGCGCGGAGGAGAGGAGCCCGCTGGGAAGAAGATACGGGCGAACGACGACGTAGTCGCCCTCGCGATTGAGGAACGCTTTGGCACAGCAGTTCGTCACGCAGGCGCGCAAGCCGGCGATGTTATCGGAAAAGTCCGCGTTCACGAGGCAACGGTATGCGCCGCGGCTGATCTTCACATCAGAACCGATTCGGCACCCCTCGCTGCGCAGGAAGCTCAAGATGAGATCCTCGCGCTCCTCGGGGGTCCGCTCCTTGAGTGAGGGGACGCGGGCACAGATGGGCATTTTGCTGTAGGCCGAGGAAACCTTCAGGTCATCGGCGGAAAGCGTCGTCGAAAGAACGAGGCGAGCGCGCGGCGCATCCTGGGAGGCATCGAGCCCGAGGGCCGTCGCAAGGCAGTGCTCCATCGCAGAGGGAGAGAGTGCCTCGATGCCGTTGACAAAGACCACACCCCCCGCGCGCTTTCGCGATCGACTCGTCAAGAAGCCCGTTGAACGAGGCGGCGTCCGGGACCCCGGCGCAGTCGATGCGCACATAGGAGGAGTCGCGGGACAGCAAGCCCTGGTTCTTGCCGTACTCGTACACAAGGCGAGAAAGGAAAGACTTACCGACACCCACGCCGCCGCTCAAGAGGATGGGCAGGCCAAACGGAGGGTACTGAACCGCAGCCTTGCACTGCTCGACAACGGAGCTGAGGCTCATGTCGAAGCCCACGGCACGCGCGAAGTCGCGGTGATCGGCGATTCCCGTCGCCTGGATGAGGTCGGCGAGCGAAGCGTACTCGCTTGCAGAGAGCTTTACCTGAAAACGCTTCTGGAACGCGCGGCGATGAAAATAACGTACAGGCCTGCCCGCCACCTTAACCACAAGACCGGCGCGAACAAGGTCGTTGAGGTACTGGCTCGCCAGGCTCCTGGAGATGATGAGCGTCTCGGCGATGTCGGAGGTGGACAGACGGGCAAGGTCGTCGAGCGAGACGGCAGAGGTGAGGGCCTCGAGATGCTCGAGAATCCTGTCCCTCATGTCGACGGGTTTCTTTGCCAAGCTGTCCTGTGTGGTCTTGTCCATGACTTCTTACCTCCTCGTACAAGGAGTATAAGGGGAGAACAGAGAACGGAAGGGGGCGCGTGGGGGAATCAACAGCTCCGAGGAAAAGTCCACCACTTGAGGGGCAGAAAACAACGGCCATTGAACATCCAGGGCCGACGCTCAACACTTCGGCTCGACACTTCGCTTTGGAAAGGACCCGGCGCGCCGGGGTCCCAACATAAAGAAGGGCCCCGGCGCGCAGGGCCTAAAGCTTAACCATGCGCGCGGCGATGCGGGCGCAGTCGCAGGCGGCCTTCTTCTCGAAGGTGTTGTAGTCGACGACCCGGCCCTCGGCGCAGGGCTTGTCGCTGATGGCGCGCACGACGACGAGGGGCACGCCGTTGAGATAGGCGGCCTGCGCGATGGTGCAGCCCTCCATCTCGCAGCACAGGTCGCCGAAGGTCGCGAGGATTCGCTCCTTCTGTTCCGCGGGCGAGACGAACTGGTCGCCGGAGACGACGCGGCCCTTGAGGACCTTAATGTCGGGGGCGACGGCGGCCGCGGCGGCGCACGCCGCCAGCAAGGGCCGGAACGGATCGCGCAAGATCAAGGCGTCGCCCGGGAGGTCGGGCGTTACCGTCAGCCGGCGCCGCGTCTGCCGCATCATGAGGGAGAACGGCCTGGCCGGCGCATACGGCAGGAAGAGGTTCAAGGTGCACCCCGGGGCGGTCAACGAGGCCGACGTGTCGAACGTCGTCGCGCGCGGCTTCGGCGGCAGGGCGCCGTGCACCCATATATGCAGCGACTTGGCCTGCGTGCGCGTCGGGACGTCGTGGAACTACGTCTGCCTGCTCGTCGACCTCTGCAACGGGGAGATCGTCGGCCACTCCGAAGGACCGAGGAGGGACGCGCGAGCTCCGAGCCAAGCTCTTGGATTAAGTGCACTGGTACAACAACTTCAGGATCCACTCGACGCTGGGCTACATGTCGCCGGTCGAGTTCAGGGAGGCGGGGCCGTCCCTCCCGGAATCGTCCAAATAAGTGTTGCCAATCCATAGCCAATCCAGCCATCATCTCCGCGAAGGCGGACGTCAGGAAAAGCTCGGCTTGAGCTCGGTCGGACGCGGTCTGTGGGGCATCATTCAGGCTCAGGGGGTCTCCTTGTCTTCTTCGGTCGCAACCTGAATGATAGGGACGGCCCCTTCTCTCTTTCCCCTTCGTTTTCGACGCGTCACCCTCTCGGCGGGCTTAAGGCCCGCGCTCGCGGGTGCAGGGGCTACGCCCAAACCCCAAAAACGTAACGCCGTGCTCGAAGCGTTTCCGGACGTCAGCGTAATCTCAAATCCCGTTCGTCAACTCATGGGCAAGCCACCTGAGACTACTCATTTCTCCTACTGGCAATGAAGACCTGCGACCTGCAGTTTTGCAAACTGCTTGAAAGCCACCTGCGTTGATTCACTTCCTATTGCAGCTGGCGGCTTGCACGCGAAAAGGCATTTAAGTTTCAAAACGGGCGTTTTCGGCGCTATCGAGCCTCCAAAGGCATCCCGCCGCGCCCTTTGGGACAAAAACAAAAACTCAAAGCCCTGAGTTCGAAAATAGTTTTTGGAGTTGTCCCGACTTTTGTCCCCGAAGCCGACGAAACGCGACAGCGTGTCACCTGGCGGCACTCGATTCGAGACGGCACCGAAAACTGGATGCAACCGGAATGACGGGACGGCAGAACCGAAGCCATCGAGTGGGGATAGAAAAAGGCCCGGGTGCCGTGGCATCCGGGCCTTTGCTAGCAACTTAACTGTTGCGGGCAGCTTAGAACTTGTGGCCGCACTTCTTGCAGACGCGCAGCTTGTTCTTGCCGTCCTTCTCGTGACCGACGCGGGTAACCTTACCGCACTCGGGGCAAACGAGATTGACGTTGGAGGCGTCGATGGGAGCCTCCTGCGAAACGATGCCGCCCTGCTGGTTGGCAGCGTTGGGCTTGACGGCCTTCTTGACGACCGAAACGCCCTCGACAACGACCTTGTTCTCGGCGGGGAGAGCACGCAGGACAACGCCCTGCTTGCCGCGATCCTTACCAGAGAGAACCTGGACCTTATCGCCCTTCTTGATATACATATATCTCCCCTAACTACAGGGTCTCGGGAGCGAGCGAGACGATCTTCATGTACTTCTTGTCACGAAGCTCGCGAGCGACGGGCCCGAAGATACGGGTGCCGACGGGCGAACCATCGTTGTTGATGACAACGCAGGCGTTCTCATCAAAGCGAATGTAGGAGCCATCCTTGCGGCGGATCTCCTTAACGGTGCGAACGACGACGCAACGGACAACGTCCTTCTTCTTGACGTTGGCGCCAGGGGTAGCCTCCTGGACAGCACCGATGAACACATCGCCGATGCCTGCATAACGACGCTTGGAACCGCCAAGCACCTTGATGCAGCGAATCTTGCGAGCGCCGGAGTTGTCGGCGACGTTCAGCATGGTTTGCATCTGAATCATGGTAGATGTTCCTCCGAACTAAGAACCGAAGAGAGGTGCGCAGCCTTTATACGGCCCGTGGTATGCAAGCCAGACATACGCACATCTTCGGAAACGTACAAGTCGTAAGAGCGACTGCTTATTTAGCGCGCTCGACGACCTCGATGAGGCGCCAACGCTTCATCTTGGACATAGGACGGGTCTCCATAACGCGGACGGTATCGCCCACGCCAGCCGTGCACTCCTCGTCGTGAGCGTGCAGCTTCTTGGAGCTGGTCATCATCTTGCCGTACTTGGGGTGACGCTTGCGCTCGGTGATGGTGACAACAATGGTCTTGGCACCGGAGACGGAGGTAACGACACCCGTACGGACCTTACGCGAGTTACGCGAATCAGTCATGTTCTCTCCTTAGGTCCTACTCGGCGACAGCGGACTTCTCCGCTGCGATCTCGCGGGCGCGCTGCTCCGTGAGGACGCGAGCGATGTCCTTCTTCACGGTGTTGACGCGAGCGGTGTTGTCCAGCTGGCTGGTGGCCATCTGGAAACGAAGGTTAAAGAGCTCGGCGCGCATTTCCTTCAGCTTCTCAACGAGCTGAGCGTCCGAGAGCTCACGAATCTCTGCGGGCTTCATTAGTTCTCCTCCTTGGCGGCGGCGGCGTCCTCAGCAGCCCACTTGGCCTCGAGAGCGGCCTCCTCAGCCATCTCCTTCTCGATGCGCTGCTCAGCGTTCTTAGCAGCAACAATCTTGGTCTTGATGGGAAGCTTGTGCTGTGCAAGACGCAGAGCCTCGCGAGCGACCTCCTCGGGCACGCCCTTGACCTCGAACATGATGCGGCCGGGCTTGACGACGGCCACCCACTCCTCGGGGTTACCCTTACCAGAACCCATGCGAGTCTCGGCAGGCTTCTTGGTGATGGGCTTATCGGGGAAGATCGTGATGTAGACACGACCGCCACGCTTCATGTAGCGGGTCATGGCAATACGAGCGGCCTCGATCTGACGGTTGGTGATCCAATGGGCCTCGAGAGCCTGGATACCAAACTCGCCGAAATGCAGCTCGGTATTACCCTTGGCCTGGCCCTTCATGGAGCCACGCTGCACCTTGCGGTGAAGAATACGCTTAGGGGCAAGCACTACTGACCCCTCCTCTCGGAGTTACGACGACGAGGACGGGAAGAGCCCTCGAGTGCAGGGTTGGGAACAGGCTGGCCCGGGAGCTTCTCGCCCAGGTAGATCCAGACCTTCACGCCGCAAGCGCCCATGGTGGTGCTGGCGACGGCCGTGCCGTAGTCGATCTTGGCACGGAGGGTGTGCAGAGGCACGCGACCCTCGCGGTACCACTCACGACGGCCCATCTCGGCACCACCGAGACGACCGGAGCACTGGATACGGATGCCCTTAGCGCCGGCCTTGCGGGCAGACTGGACAGCCTTGCGCATAGCGCGACGGAAGGCAACGCGGCCCTCGAGCTGCTCGGCGATAGACTGAGCAACGAGGTTGGCGTCGAGCTCGGGGCGCTTGATCTCGACAACGTCGACGGAGAGCTGGCCCTTGGAGACGCCAGCGACCTTCTCGAGCTCGGTGCGGAGGGTATCGATCTCGGCACCCTTCTTACCGATGACAACGCCGGGGCGAGCGGTGAGGATGATGACCTTCACCTTGTCGCCAGCGCGCTCGATCTCGACGCGGGAGACAGCTGCGCGGGAAAGACGCTTCTCGAGGTACTTGCGGATCTCGAGATCGTTACCGAGGGTCTTAGCGTAATCCTTCTCTGCGAACCAGCGGGAGCGCCAGTTCTCGGTGATGCCAAGACGGAAGCCGGTGGGGTAGACTTTCTGACCCATACAGCTTTACGCCTCCTTTCGAGGAGCAACGACGACGGTGATGTGGGAAGTACGCTTCAGAATGCGAGAAGCGGAACCCTTGGCGCGGGGACGGATGCGCTTAAGCGTCGGACCCTCGTCAACATAGGCAGCGGCGACAACCAGGTTGTCGGCACGCAGACCGTTGTTGTTCTCGGCGTTCGCAACGGCGGAACGGAGAACCTTCTCGACATCCACGGCGACGGCGCGGTCGCAGAAGTGGAGGATGTCGAAGGCCTGAGCGACAGGCTTGCGGCGGATCAGATCGACCACCAGGCGGGCCTTGCTGGGGGAAACACGCACGTACTTAGCGACGGCGCGAACCTCGGTGGCCTCAGTTTCAATAGACTTAGTTGCCATTTACGGTTAACCCCCTATTTGGCCTTGTGGCCACGGAACGTACGAGTCGGCGCGAACTCGCCGAGCTTGTGACCAACCATGGACTCGGTAACATACACGGGCACATGCTTGCGGCCGTCGTGGACGGCGATGGTGTGACCAACCATCTCGGGGAAGATGGTGGACGCGCGGGACCAGGTCTTCACGACGTCCTTCTTGCCAGCCTCGTTCATCGCGGTGATACGCGAGAGAAGGCGAGTCTCCACGAACGGGCCCTTTTTGAGACTTCTGCTCATAAGTGCTTTCTCCTAAAACTCGGTATCCGAAATTACTTCTTACGGCGACGAATGATGTGCTGGTTCGAGACCTTCTTCTTCTTGCGCGTACGAAGGCCCTTCGTCGGCTTACCCCAGGGGGTAACAGAGGGACGACCAGAGGTGTGGTTCTTGCCCTCGCCACCGCCGTGCGGGTGGTCGACAGGGTTCATGACGGTACCGCGGACGGTCGGGCGCACGTTCATGTGACGCTTACGGCCGGCCTTGCCGATGACGATGTTGGCGTGATCGGCGTTGCCGACCTCACCGACGGTGGCGCGGCAGGTAACGAGGATGCGGCGCATCTCGGAGGAAGGCATACGGACGATAGCGTACTTGCCCTCCTTACCCATCAGCTGGCAGGAGTTACCGGCGGAACGAGCGATAGCAGCGCCCTTACCCGGCTGGAACTCGACGGCGTGGATGAGCGTACCGACGGGGATGTCGGCGAGGGGCAGAGCGTTGCCCGGCTTGATGTCGGCGTCAGAACCGGACATGATGGTCTGACCGACCTCGAGGCCCTTGGGGGCCAGGATGTAGCGCTTCTCACCGTCAGCGTAGTGCAGCAGAGCGATGCGAGCGGAACGGTTCGGATCGTACTCGATCGTGGCAACCTTGGCGGGCACGCCGTCCTTGTTGCGCTTGAAGTCGATCACGCGGTAACGACGCTTCACGCCGCCGCCCTGGTGGCGGGTGGTGATGCGGCCGTTGTTGTTACGACCGGCCTTCTTGGGCAGGGGCTCGAGAAGAGACTTCTCGGGCTTGGTGCAGGTGATCTCGGAGAAATCGGAGATCGTCTGCCAACGCCTACCAGCGGAGGTCGGCTTAAGGTGCTTTACAGCCATTACAATCCCTTTCAATAGGAATCCGTTAGCCATCGCAGACAGGGATTCGAGGTTCTGCCTCGGGTGCGATGACACCGGACGTATACACGGTTCCGGGCGTGTCCATTTTATACGCCCAAAACCTTGAGCTCCCGCCTCCCCTATTTGGGAGGCATGAGCTCACTCAACAGCAGCGAGTCTTAGGCCTGGTTGCCAAAGACCTCGATGGTGTCGCCCTCGGCCAGCGTGACGATGGCCTTCTTCCAAGAACGGGTCTTGCCGGCGACATAGCGCACGCGCTTGGTCTTGGGCTTGACCGTCAGGGTGTTCACGCGAACGACCTTGACGCCGAAGATCTCCTCGACAGCGTCCTTGATCTGATACTTGTTAGCATCCTTGGCGACCTCGAACGTGTACTTGTTCAGCTCCATGCCGGAGAAGGAACGCTCGGACACGATCGGACGGATGATGATCTCGTGGGCGGTCATTTATGCAAGCACCTCCCCGAAGTGAGCGGCGATGTCAGCGGGCATCAGCACAGCGTTGTTGTTGACGAGATCGTAGGTGTTGGCCTCGTCGGCAGTGATGATGAACGTCTTGGGAATGTTGCGGAACGACAGGTAGGCGTTGACGTCCTCATCGCGAACGATGATGGTCAGACGCTTGCCCTCAAGGCCGAGAGCCTTGAGCATGGCGACGGCAGCCTTGGTGGAAGGCTTCTCGAAGCCGTAGTCGTCGACGAGCACGAGCTCGCCATCGGCCAGCTTGGCGGACAGCGCGGAGCGCATAGCCAGCTTGACCTCCTTGTTGTTCATACGCTTAGCGTAGGAACGGGGCTTGGGGGCGAAGACAACGCCACCGTGACGCCACTGGGCAGCACGGATGGAACCCTGGCGGGCACGGCCGGTGCCCTTCTGACGCCAAGGCTTCTTGCCGCCACCGGAAACCTCAGAGCGGCCCTTAGCGGACTGGGTGCCCTGACGCCAAGAGGCCATCTGGCACTTGACGATGTGGTGCATAACGTGGATGTTCGGCTCGATGCCGTACACCTCAGCGGCGAGCTCGGCCTCGGCGACCTTCTTGCCCTCGCTGTTCTTTACTTCAAACTTTGCCATTTAAGTGTTCTCCTTGGTATGACGCTGGGCTAAATGGGCTGGGCCCTTAGGCCATACGGATGGCGACGAGACCATTCTTGGCACCCGGGACAGCGCCCTTGACCAAGATGAGGTTCTGCTCGGCATCGATGCGGACAACGGAAAGGTTCTTGACGGTAACGCGCTCGTTACCCATGTGACCGGCCATCTTGACGCCCTTGAGGACGCGCGCAGGATAGGCGCACTGACCGATAGAACCGGGGTGACGCTGGAAGTGAGAACCATGCGTCATAGGACCGCGGCGCTGACCCCAGCGCTTGATGCGACCCTGGAAGCCCTTACCCTTGGAGGTACCGATGACGTCGACCTTCTCGACATCAGCGAAATCAGCGACGGTGACGACCTCGCCGACCTTGTGCTCCTCGCCGTTCTCGACGCGGACCTCACGAAGGAAGCGGACAGGCTCGACGCCGGCCTTGGCGAAGTGACCAGCCATGGGCTTGTTCACGTTCTTGGCCTTGATGTCGCCGAAACCGATCTGGACGGCGTCATAGCCGTCGGTTGCCTGAGTTTTAACCTGCGAGACAGCGCAGGGGCCAGCCTGGATGACCGTGACGGGAACGACGTTGTCGTCCTCGTCCCAAACCTGGGTCATGCCAATCTTGCGGCCGAGAATCATGCTGATCAAGATATGATCCCAACTCTCGCGTGGTCTTGGGACAATGCGTACACCACCGAGCGTACGCCCCTAGAGGACCACTACTTACACGACGTGCTCCCCAGCCTTGTATTTCGCCCGGACTACCTGACAACCCTATTAAGCAGGCATTTTGTCCAGCCAGAATACTCCCCTGGTTTCACACAGCTGTTTAGTATACACGGCTGCGGGCGTATCCATCGAGATTCATATTTCACTCACATTGTTTACGCAGGTAAAGTGCGTGGCACGTTCCCAGTGTGCGGCGGAGGGGGCGGGCCTGAGACATATTAAGGTTGCTGCTCTACAGTCCTGCTCACGACGGAGAGCACATTAAGTGCTCTCCTGTTCGTGCGGAACTCGCGACAACCTTAATATGTCTCAGGCCCGCCCCCTCCGCCGCACACTGGGAACGCCACGTTGATG
>UQPI01000003.1 GCA_900542945.1 uncultured Collinsella sp. | reverse complement strand
CCCAAGCGCCGCAATCTGATGGTCGCCGGTGTCGTGGCTGTCGCGCTCGTCGCCGGCGGCGCGGGCTATGCGGCTTGGAACGGATACCAGCAAGAGCAGGCCGCCGTAGTTGCCGCAAACGCCCATACCATGATGTCGGTGCAAATTGGCGTACATGCCGCGGGACTCGACTGCTCCACCGGCTCAAAGATCCCCGTGCAGGTGAGTGGCCAGGACTCCGACGGCTCTTCTGTGAGCGAAACGCTCTACGTTGACGAGCACGGCCGCGGCATCAAACTGCTGCCCGGCGATTACACGCTCTCCATCGCTGCCTCCCCCATCGCGGCCGACGGCACCATCTATACCGTCCCGACCACCAAGACGCAGGTCACCGTTAAGAGCGATGGACAGGATTTAAGTGCCCAGGCTGCCTTTAAACTCAAGGTGCCTTCGGCCGACACGGTAACCAACGACCAGATCGACGCCGCCGCCAAGTATGCCGAGGAAGGCGGCGCGAGCTCCGCCGCCACCGCCAAGGTGCTCCAGCAGGCGGCAACCGCGCGGCGCGACGCCGCCGTCAATGCCGTGAGCGCGCAAAAGGCACAGGCAGCCCGTGATGCCGACGCCCGTCACAAGGCAACCGACCTCTACCAGCTCGATATCCCCGTCGAATGGTACGGCAAGGTCGAGACTTGGCAAAATGGCAGCACGCTATGCATCTATCTTGCCGGCGACAGCGATACGCCGATTGTGACGCTCGTCGCGGTGCGCGAGGGCGAGAGCTTTACGCCCGATGAGGGCGATACGGTTTTGGGTGCGGCCAATCTAGGCAACGGTTATACCGTCTACGCCAGCGGCCCCGTCTATCCGTACGTGGTGCCCCAGACCATCAACGGGCGCACGCAGAACCCCGTGTCGACCTATCCCATGGACACAGCCATTGAGCTTGTCGAGCTTACGACCGGCAACCGCTACACCTACAGCCAGATCAAGAGCGTGCTGGTCGGCAAAGACGGCAAGGCCGACGCTGCCACCAAGCTCGAATGCGACTACATCGCCCAGATTCTGCTGCCGAGCATCAAGGCCCAGGACTAGCCGGGCGCATCATGGTACTCCCCAACCGTGATGAAGGGGCCAGGAGGTCCTGGCCCCACAGATCCGTAGATGATTAGGCAAGGAGCCACTTCCATGCGGGCACAGCGTGTACCACACCGTGTTCACATGGAATATCGGCCTGTTCATCCATAGTAACGATTACCGACTCGCCAAGATCAAACTGGGCCATCGAGGCATCGAGGGCTGCAATTTCGCGTTCGCGCGTTTTCTCGCTTGCCATATCCACACTCACCTGAGTCAGGCTATAAGCCTGCATGAGAAGTGCATCCCCAGCCACAAAGTCAACCTCATGGCTTTTATTCTTCTCCTTGACCAGTAGGCGGCAGACCGAACCGACCCGCACCGCAGGAGTCCTTCTTCTGAGCGCATTGAACACCGCAGTCTCGAGCCTCTGGCCCTGGTCCAATGCCGATGCGGGAGAGAATGCTCCAAACATCGCAGGATCGACAGCGTAGACTTTAGACGCAGACCGCGTATTATTTGCAAGTGAACGCGTAAACTCCGGCACAGAAAACAGCAGGTAGGCGTCCTCGTAATACTCAAGTAAGTCGCTGAGCGAATTACGACTGACGGGTATCTGCCTGCTCTTGAACTCGTTGTACACCTTGTTCACCGACAGCTCTCGTCCCGAAGATGCCATACACCGCGTCAGAAACAGTGAGGCCAAACGAGGGCTCTTGACGTCGTAACGCTCCACAACGTCCATAGCGACCGTTCGCGACGCATATTCCTGTAGCAGCTGAATCGCGTCTGCGGGCGTCTGCTCAAGTGTCGCGATGAATCCCCCTCGCTCGAGATATCCGACCAGATGGTGTCGGAGCAACGCTGCAGCGCTTGAGGAGAAGGGCGCGTTCGACTCAGGAACGCTCCCCGTCTTATATCGGACGTATTCCGAAAAACTCAACGGAAAAAGCTCTCGCACAAGAGAACGGCCCCTGAACTCGCTCTTAAGTTCTGAGGACAGCATCTTAGAAGAAGATCCCGTCACGTAAACGGTCGCCTTCTCCGTATCGACCACGCGTCGCAGAAACGCACCCCATTCGGGTATTTCCTGGATCTCGTCAAAGAAAAGGTAGGCGCCCTCGCCTCGAGCAGCAGGATATAGTGCATAGAATGTATCGAGCACGTCCGCTAGTAGCGATGGCTCATACGGACGCAAGCGCTCATCCTCAAAATTGAAATATAGCATCCGGTCAAGCTCGACGCCTTGGCCCTGAAGCCGCCGCATCTCCTGATACAGGCGATACGTCTTTCCACAACGACGGGCGCCCACAATCACATATACGATGTTGTCGCGCTTTGGCTCCTGCGGGTTGCCCAGATCAAGGTCGCGCTCAAAGACCTGCGGAATCCCCTGTTGCTCAAAGTCCTTTATTTTTTGAGCCACCAAGTCGTTGAATGCCATAATTCTCCAATCTTGCTCTCCTGCTAATCAAGATTATAACGATTCTTGATTAGCAGGAGAGCAAGATTGTGCGTATCTTGATTAATGGATAAGCAAGTTTTCTATTAGTGGCCCCTCCCGGAGGATATCGAGCGGCCGAGGGGGGGGCAGGCATGAACGCCTCTAGCCGAAAACAAAGTAGCTAAAAGCCCCGTCCCAAATGAGCTACTTAACGCCAGGGGTCAGCTTCGAAGAGGGGCTCGCGCTCGGGGCGGCGATCGCTGTAGGGATCGTAGCCGTCATCGTCCTCGTTCTCGGCGCGGATGTAGGGATCGCGCGGCTTGGGTGCCGGCTTAGGCGCAGGCTTGGGTGCGGCATCGGTCGCCGGCGCGCTTGTCTTGATCTCGTCTTTCATCTGCATAGCTCCTTGCATCGCATCCGTTCAGCATCATCGATTGTCGCACGAAAAAGGGCGGCGGACCCCATTGGATCCGCCGCCCTTGGCGTTTAGAGACGGCTGGTAGATTTTAAGGCATGCCCAAAAGCCTACTCGGCGTCGGGGACCTCGTAAGTGGCCGCCGGCGTGTTGTCGCACACGACGGTAAAAGCACCGTCCTTGTCGACATCGACCGTCACCTGATCTCCCTCGCGCACCGTGCCGTCGATGATGGCGGCGGCGATGGCGTCCACGACCTCGCGCTGGACCAGGCGCTTGAGCGGACGGGCACCGAACACGGGGTCCAAGCCACCCACGGCGAGCATCTGCTTGGCCGCCGGGGTGATGGCAAGCGTCATGCGCTCCTTGGCCAGACGTGCGCGGACGTCGGCGAGCTGAATATCAACGATCTTTTCGATCTGCGCCATGCCGAGCGGATGGAACACCACGATATCGTCGATACGGTTGAGGAACTCGGGGCGGAAGGTCTGAGCCATGGCGGCGTCGACCTGATGGCGCATCTCCTCCTCGTCCTTACCGGACAGATCGGCGATGGCCTTGGAGCCCACGTTGGACGTCATGATGATAATCGTGTTCTTGAAGGACACCTGGCGACCCTGGCCATCGGTCAGACGGCCGTCATCAAGCACCTGCAACAGCACGTTGAAGACATCCGGATGAGCCTTCTCCATCTCGTCGAGCAAGATTACGGAGTACGGACGACGGCGCACGGCCTCGGTGAGCTGGCCGCCCTCGTCGTAGCCCACGTATCCCGGAGGCGCACCGATCAGACGCTGAACGCTGAACTTCTCCATATACTCGGACATGTCGATACGCACGAGCGCGCGCTCATCATCGAACAGGCACTCGGCCAGCGCCTTGGCGAGCTCGGTCTTGCCTACGCCGGTGGGGCCCAGGAAGAAAAAGCTGCCGATGGGCTTGTCCGGATCGGAGAGGCCCGCACGGCTGCGGCGCACGGCTGCGGCGACAGCGGAGACGGCCTCGTCCTGGCCGATGACGCGCTTATGCAGCTCGCCCTCCAAGCCCTTCAGCTTGTCGAGCTCGCCCTGCATCATCTTGGACACGGGCACGCCGGTCCAGGCACTCACGACCTCGGCGATCTCATCGGAAGTCACCTGCTCGTTGAGACCCTCGCCGTCCTGCTGCTTTTGCGCCTCGAGCGCAGCCTCGGAATCCTGAATCTGCTGTTGCAGGCCCGGAATCACGGAGTAGCGCAGCTCGGACGCACGGCCCAGGTCGCCGTTGCGAGTCGCGCGCTCCTCTTCGCTCTTGGCCTCGTCAAGCTGGCCCTTAAGCTCCTGCACGTGGTCGATGGCGTTCTTTTGGTTGAGCCAGCCGGCCTTTTGCACGTTGAGCTTTTCCTGGACCTCGGCGATCTCTTGGCGCAGGGCCTCCAGACGCTCCTTGGAGGCGTCATCGGTCTCCTTCATGAGCGCCTGCTCCTCGATCTGCAGCTGGGTAAGCTGACGCGTGGTGGCGTCGATCTCGACCGGCATGCTGTCGAGCTCCATGCGCAGGCGGCTTGCGGCCTCGTCGACCAGGTCGATGGCCTTGTCGGGCAGGAAGCGGTCGGCGATGTAGCGATCGGAGAGGTCGGCAGCTGCCACGAGCGCACTATCGGTGATATGCACGCCGTGGAAGATCTCGTACTTCTCCTTGAGGCCACGCAGGATCGAGATGGTGTCCTCGACGGTAGGCTCGGAGACCATCACGGTCTGGAAACGACGGGCGAGCGCCGCGTCCTTCTCGATGTACTTGCGGTATTCGTCAAGCGTAGTCGCGCCGATCGCATGCAGGTCGCCACGAGCGAGCGCCGGCTTCAGGATGTTGCCGGCGTCCATGGAGCCCTCGGTGGCACCCGCGCCCACGATGGTGTGGAGCTCATCGATGAACAGGATGACCTTGCCCTCGGACTTCTGTACCTCCTTGAGCACGGCCTTCAAGCGGTCCTCGAACTCACCGCGGTACTTGGCGCCGGCGACCAGCGCGCTCATGTCGAGCTCGATAAGGTCGCGGTCGCGCAGCGTGCTCGGCACGTCGCCGGCCACGATACGCTGGGCGATGCCCTCGACGATGGCCGTCTTGCCGACGCCCGGCTCGCCGATGAGCACCGGGTTGTTCTTGGTGCGACGGGACAGGACCTGGATGGTACGACGGATCTCGTCGGTACGGCCGATGACCGGGTCGAGTTTGCCGGCGCGGGCAAGGTCGCAGATATTGCGGCCGTACTGCTCCAGCGCCTCAAACTGGGTCTTGTCCTCGGCAGACGTCACGCGGTCATCGCCGCGCAACTCCTCGTAGACTTGCTCGATGCGCTCCTTGGTGACGCCGGCGTCGCGCAGTACGCGGCCCGCCTCGCCCTTGTCCTCGGCAAGCGCCATCAGCAAATGCTCGGTCACCACAAAGCTGTCGCCCATCTTGGTGGCCTTCTTCTCGGCCTTCTCGATGACGCGGACGAGCTCATTGGACAGGCCCATCTGCTGGCCCTCGCCCGAAACCTTGGGCGCGCGGTCGATGGCATCTTGTGTGGAGCGCGCAAGCTGAGCCGGGTCGGCGCCGATGCGCTCGATGATCACGGAGATATTGCGCTCGCCGGCACCGAGCAGGGCGGACAGCAGGTGAATCGGCTCCACCGCGCCGGCCTGCGCGTCGGCAGCCGTGCTCATGGCGGTCTGCAGCGCCTCGCGCGACGTCATTGCTAGCTTATCGATTCTCATGGAATCACCTCTCTTGGGGCGGCCGCCCTACGGGGCGGCTTCACGTTGTTCGAGAAGTATTGTTGCCAGCTTTGTACGATCTTATACACAAATCTAAGTCTCTATATATAAGATTTTCTGAGTGCTCTCATGACATGCGGACCACCACAAAGGGGGCAGGCACCTTTGTGGTGGTCCAGAGAAGAATCAGCCCCAATTATAAGAGGCGGCATCAAGCCCAGCCTACGTTTCGCGACCCCAAATCGAAGCCCAATAGGGCCTTTTAGCCCTCTCATTCCGGGCGGTCGCTTTCTTTTGAATATTGTCGTAAGCTGGTATCATTTATCTTAATGATTGCATATTGCATGAGAGGTGCCCACCGTGAAACGCTCCACCTATATCGGCCTGCTCGTCTTAGCGTTTGCAATTACCGCAGTCGGCGTAGGCATTATCTATCTCGCATTTCTCCCTGCCTCGGCGACGCAGGCGGCGGTTGAAACCATAAGCTATCCCATCGAAATCCTCACCGATATCGTCAAACCCGATTCAATCACCGTCGATTTCGACGGTACGCCCGCAGCGCTTGGGGTCAGCAACTATCCCCGAATCGAACTTGGAGCCACGCGCTATACCCAAGATGAGCAGCTTATCGGCAAGGCAACCAGTTTACTCAAAGGCAAGACGTTTAATCGATGGTACGGCGCCGCAATATATCGAGCCAAGAAAGGCCAAATGAATGGCGGGTATTATTCGACCCTTGAACTCGACGCGGCAAACGGGAGCAGACTGTGCAACGTCTCATACGACCCCGGCTACGTGGACAACGAAGGGCCGGGAGTCTATATCTCGGATGGCAACGTGATCTACGTCATGGAAGGCGACCAGACGGCAGTCGTCGATTTTATGGATCGGTGTACCGAGGATGCCTACGAACAAACCTGCGAGCCCGATCCGCAGACAGCGCGCGACAGCGGCTCAGCACGCACTTGGCTATTTGACGATGAGATAACCTGGACCCCATCGAAATAAGAACCCGCCGGACAGGCACCTTTGTGGTGGTCCAAAAAGAAGCCACCCCAATAAAAAGAGGCGGCATCAAGCAAGTCTATTTATTAGCGTCCCTCAAGACCCAACGAGAACGCAGAAACGTAGCCCGGGGCCACCCTTTGCCGAACGCGACCCTCGCGAAGCGCGTGAGCGGGCGGGAAAGGGTGGCCCCGGGCGGACAATTAAGTGCGTTACTCGGCAGCGGCCTTGAACTTGTTGTAGTTGATCAGGCAGCCGGCCTTGACGATGGCACGCTCCTCGGCCGTCATATCGGCAATGTAGAGCTCAATCTGCTCAACCGCACCGTCGGCGCGCACCACGTAGGCGGCGATGTTCTTCAGATCGCCATCGAGCGCGGCACGGATACCCGGCACAAAGACGTAGTCGCCCACCTCAAAGTTGGGCTCGGCCTCCATCTGGAAGGGTACCATGCCCCAGTTCATGACGTTGGAGCGATAGCGCTTGGTGGCGTACTCGTGGACGATGTTGGCCAGGCCGCCGATGACACGCTGGCAACTCGCGGCCTGCTCGCGGGCAGAACCGTCACCGGGCTTCTTGGCGTAGAGCATGGAACCGAACTCGGTCGCCTTGGCATCGGCCGCGACACCCGCGCCGGCCAGTGCCTCAAACACGCCCGCAAGCTCGACATCGAGCGCCGCCAGGTCGCCTGCGGACTCGCCGGCGACACGACGCTTCTCCACGGCGTCGACCTCTTTGCTGCGACCCACGTAGCCCGGATCGCGGCGGTTGAGCGTAAACTCGGCCAGACCCAGCGGGTTGGAGCGGAAGGAGCTTGTCTCGCCCGAGGGAATGAGCTCGTCGGTCGTGGTGACCGGGTCCATGATCTTGGAGCACACCTTGAGCAGGATGTCGTCGCCGAGCGGCTCCATCGCAGGCCACGGCTTGATGTTGGGACCCTCGACCAGCTCGTCGGCCGGCTCGGCCTTGCCGAAGCCCCAGTACACGCGCTTCTTGTAGGGAGCGTCGTCGAAGGCGTACTCGCAGGCCTCGTCCCAAGTCTCCTCGGGCAGGTCGGTCGCCGGGGTGAGCACGCCGCCGTTTGCCGCGGTCGCCGCAATGGAGCGGGCGTCCATCAGAGCCACGGCGCTCAGCTGGCCGTTGCCCGGCTTGGAACCCTCGCGGTTGGGGAAGTTACGCGTGGTGTGGCGGATAGACAGGCCGTTGTTAGCGGGCGTGTCGCCGGCGCCGAAGCACGGGCCGCAGAACGCCGTGCGCACAATCGCGCCAGCCTCCATAAGGTCGTAGATATAGCCGCGGCGTGTAAGCTCGAGTGCCACGGGCTGGCTCGTGGGATAGACCGACAGCGAGAACTCGCCGCAGCCGGTGTTGGCGCCCTTGAGCACGCGGGCAGCCTGGACCACGGAGTCGTAGTTGCCGCCCGAGCAGCCGGCGATAACGCCCTGCTGCACGTGCAGCTTGCCGTCGACGATCTTGTCGAGCAGGCTAAAGTGCGTCTTGCCCTCGCCAATCTTGGCGGCCTCGAGCTCCACCTCGTGAAGGATGTCCTCGAGGTTCTCGTTGAGCTCGTCAATCTCAAAGCCGTTAGAAGGATGGAACGGCAGCGCGATCATGGGCTTGATGCTCGACAGGTCAACCTCGACGCAGCCGTCGTAGTAGGCAACATCGGCGGGCTTGAGCTCGCGGTAGTCGTCGCCGCGACCGTGCATGGTCAAAAACGCGTGCGTGTCCTCGTCGGTGGCCCAGATGCTCGACAGGCAGGTGGTCTCGGTGGTCATGACGTCGACGCCGTTGCGGTAATCGGTCGTCATACTCGCGATGCCGGGGCCCACGAACTCCATGACCTTGTTCTTAACGTAGCCCTTGGCAAAGACGGCGCGAATGATGGCGAGCGCCACGTCGTGCGGGCCGACGCCGGGACGCGGGGCGCCCGTGAGGTAGATGGCGACGACACCGGGATAGGCAACGTCGTAGGTGTCGCGCAGCAGCTGCTTGGCCAGCTCGCCGCCGCCCTCGCCCACGGCCATGGTGCCCAGGGCACCGTAGCGGGTGTGCGAGTCGGAGCCCAGGATCATCTTGCCGCAGCCGGCGAAGTTCTCACGCATAAAGGAGTGGATGACGGCGATGTGCGGCGGAACGAAGATGCCGCCGTACTTCTTGGCAGCGGAAAGGCCAAAGACGTGGTCGTCCTCGTTGATGGTGCCGCCCACGGCGCAAAGCGAGTTATGGCAGTTGGTGAGCACGTAAGGCAGCGGGAACTGCTCCATGCCCGAGGCGCGCGCCGTCTGGATGATGCCGACAAAGGTGATGTCATGGCTCGCCATGGCGTCGAAGCGAATCTTGAGCGCCTCGGGATCTCCGGACGTATTGTGTGCCTGGAGGATCGAATACGCGATGGTGCCACGCTTGGCATCCTCGGGCGTCTGCGTAATACCGCGCTCAGCAGCCTCGGCCGCAGGCACAACCTCGCTGCCACGGCGCAGGTAGATGCCGTCCTCGTACAGCTTGACCATACTGTCTCCCACTCTGCCCAAACAATTTGGGCGCATAGCATACATTCGTTCAATATCGTGCCATAGAACGGTTGCGAGTGGGCTACGAATCTGCGCGTTCACTTTATCTCAGTAAAGCATAGGGCGAGCAGGGGACGGGAGGGCGGGTTTGGCGCAAGGAGTGTCCCCAAGTGCCGGCAGAAAAGGAACGTCCCCAACTGCCAATCAAATGACGAGAGTGGATAATCTCCCACTTCGAGCCTGCACATAGGCCAAAAACGGGAGATTATCCACTCTCATTCTGTGGGCACTCATTTAAGTCTGTCCCCAATGAGTGCCCGGCAGCGTCGGCGGAGCTATAGGTCGCCACCCGTACCTAGCAGTTTGCGCATAACTTGCTCGGGGTTGACCGAGCCGTCGCGCGGGGCCAGGGCGGTGATCTTCTTCTGCATCTTGTACTCGTGCAGCTCGTCCTCGAGCTGGCGCACGCGAGCGCGGAGCTTCTCGTTCTCACGCTCGCGCTCCTCGGCACGCTCCTTCATATCGAGGATGCGCACCACGCCGGCAAGGTTGATGCCCTCGTCGGTCAGTTGGTTGATGAGCTCCAGGCGCTCGATATCGGCACGCGAATACAGACGCGTGTTGCCGCCCGAACGCTGGGGGTTCACCAGGCCCTTGGACTCGTAGACGCGCAGAGTCTGCGGATGCATGCCGGTCAGCTCGGCCGCCACGCTGATCATGTACAGCGGTTTGTTCCTATTGTCCTCGGCCATGCTACCTGACCCCTTTCCGTCTCGTTATCGTCCATCATAAGCCTGAGGGCGTGGGCGTGCGCCGCGACCGCCCTAGTACGTCGCCTTGTAACGGTTGACCTTCTCGCGATAGTCGCGCGTGTCGGCCTCACGCAGCTTGGTCATGGCATCGCGTTCGTCATCAGACAGGTTTGTGGGGACCTGCACCTTGATCTCGACGAGCAGCGCGCCCGTGCGGCCACGGTGCTTAACGTCGGGCGCCCCCATTTCCTTAAAGCGGAACTTCTTGCCCGTCTGGGTGCCCGCGGGCACTTTCAAACGGACCGTTGCACCGCCGGGCGTGGGCACGTCCACCGTGCAGCCGAGCGCCGCCTCGTAGACCGAGACCGGTACCTCCATGGTCACGTCGGCACCTTTGCGCTTAAACAGCGGGTGCTCCTCCACGTGCGTGGTCACGACCAGGTCGCCGCGCTCGCCGCCGGCAACGCCGTACTCTCCGCGACGCTTGTAGCGCAGCTTGCCGCCGTCGACCGCGCCCGCGGGCACCGAGACCGTAATGGTCTGCTGCTCGCCCGTCGAGGGAATGCGGTAGGTGACCTTGTGCGTCACGCCGCGAAACGCGTCCTCGGCTGTTACGTCGACAGTCAGCGACAGGTCGCCGCCCTTGCGCGCACGGTTGCGGCCCGCGCCCGCACCGGCAGCGCCCGCGGCCCCGGCAAAGCCCGAGCCCCAATCGCTGCCCCAGGCGCCGTTGCCGCTAAAGATGCTGTCGAAGATATCGCCCCAGCCGCTGGCGCCCGCGCCGGCACCGTAGCCGCCGCCATACGCTCCGCCCGCGCCCGGCATGCCGCCGAACATGAGCATCTGGTCGTACTCTTTGCGCTTCTTCTCGTCCGAAAGCGTCTCGTAGGCCTCGCTAATCTCCTTGAACTTGGCCTCGTCGCCGCCGGCATCGGGGTGATATTTTTGCGCGAGCTTGCGAAACGCGCTCTTGATCTCTTTGTCGGAGGCGCTCTTGGATACGCCCAGGATGTCATAGAAGGTTTTGCCTGCAGCCATCGTAGCTCCTCTCCTGTTTCATCCGCCGTCCAGCGGACGGCGGCTCATGCTTTCATATGGCACTAGGCCAGAAAGGGCCCCGGGTGTTGCCCCGGGGCCCTTCTCAATTACTCCTCGGTGCTCTCAGCCGTATCGGCCGCAGCATCCTCGGGCGCCGCTTCGGGCTCCGGTGCGGGGCGCTTCTCGCCACCGTAGGTCACCGTCACCATCGCGGAGCGCAGGATGCGGTCCGCCATGCGGTAGCCCTTCTGGTACACGTCGTTGACGGTCTCGTCGTACTGCGATGCGTCCTCGACACGCCCCACGGCCTGGTGCTCGAGCGGATCGAACGCCTCGCCCTTGGGGTCGATGGGCTCAACGCCCTCGTGAGCAAACACATCGAGCAGCTTAGCATGCACCGCGTCAACGCCGTCGACGAACTGCTTAAAGTCGTCGGCGAGCTCCTGGCTGCGGGCATGGTCGATCGCGCGCTCGATATCGTCGACCACCGGCAGCAGCGCGGTGACGAGCTTCTCGGTCGCGCGCTCGCGCTCGGCGATGCGCTCGTTGGCGGTGCGGCGACGGAAGTTCTCCCAGTCGGCCTGCAGACGGGCGGTACGCTCGGTGGCGTCCTTTGCCTTATCCTCGGCGGCCTTCTGGGCCTCTGCCGCAGCATCGAGCTCGCGGCGCACGTCGGCAAGCTCCTTTTGGGCCTGCTCGAACTTGAGCTTAAAGTCGTTGTCGGCGGCTTCCTCACCGGCGCGGATAGCAGCTTCCACCATCTCGTCCTCGGTCATCGTCGCCTCCTTGTTAGAATCCTCTACCTGGTTCTCGGCAGCCTCGGCGGCCTCGGCCTCGTTGGCCTCGGTATCGTCGACGGCCTCTACGGGAATCTTCACGTCCTTCTCCTCAGAGTCAACGGGGGCGGCGCCGGTGGCAGCCGCCTCCGTGCGAGCTTTACGGGCGGACATGATTACTTGTCCTCGTCGTCCACAACCTCGTAGTCGGCGTCGACGACGTCATCGTCGGCAGGCTGGGCACCGGCGGCGCCGTCGGTCTGCTGCTGAGCGTCGGCGTAGACAACCTGAGCCAGCTCATAGGCCACGGACTGCAGGGACTCGCCAGCGGCCTTGATAGCCTCGACGTCAGAGCCCTCGAGCGCCTTCTTGGCGTCGGCGATAGCGGCCTCGGCCTTGGACTTCACGTCGGCGGAAACCTTGTCGCCCAGCTCGTTGAGGGTCTGCTCGGTGGAGTAGCACAGGCTGTCGGTCTGGTTGCGGACCTCGACCTCTTCCTTCTGCTTCTTGTCCTCCTCGGCATGAGCCTCGGCGTCCTTGACCATGCGATCGACTTCGTCGTCGGACAGAGCGGTGGAGCCGGAGATGGTAATCTGCTGCTCCTTGCCGGTGCCCTTGTCCTTAGCGGAGACCTTGACGATGCCGTTGGCGTCGATGTCGAAGGTGACCTCGATCTGCGGCACGCCGCGGCGGGCAGCCGGGATACCGGTCAGCTGGAACTTACCGAGCGACTTGTTATCGCGGGCAAGCTCGCGCTCGCCCTGGAGCACGTTGATCTCGACGCTGGTCTGGTTGTCGGCAGCGGTGGAGTAGACCTCGGTCTTGGAGGTCGGGATCGTGGTGTTGCGGTCGATCATCTTAGTCATGATGCCGCCCATGGTCTCGACGCCCAGCGACAGCGGGGTAACGTCGAGCAGCAGGATGCCCTCGACGTCGCCGGTGAGCACGCCGCCCTGGACGGCAGCGCCGTCGGCAACGACCTCGTCGGGGTTCACGGACATGTTGGGCTGCTTGCCGGTCATGGTCTTGACGAGCTCCTGGACGGCGGGCATACGGGTGGAGCCGCCGACGAGAATGACCTCGGTCAGATCGGAGAGCTTGAGCTTAGCGTCGCGCAGGGCGTTGGTGACAGGCTGCTTGCAGCGCTCGAGCAGGTCGCGGGTGATCTTCTCGAACTCGGCGCGGGTCAGCGTGTAGTTGAGGTGCAGCGGGCCGGACTGGTTCATGGTAATGAACGGCAGGTTGATGGTGGTCTGCTGGGCGGCGGAGAGCTCCTTCTTGGCGTTCTCGGCGGCCTCCTTCAGACGCTGCAGGGCCATGGGGTCCTGACGCAGGTCGACACCGTTCTCCTGCTGGAACTTATCGGCCATCCAATCGATGACGCGCTGATCCCAGTCGTCGCCGCCCAGGTGGTTGTCGCCCGAGGTGGACAGAACCTCAAACACGCCGTCGGCGAGGTCGAGGATGGAGACGTCGAAGGTGCCGCCGCCCAGGTCGAAGACCAAGATGCGCTGGTCGGTGCCCTGCTTGTCCAGGCCATAGGCAAGAGCAGCAGCAGTCGGCTCGTTGACGATACGCTTGACGTTGAGGCCGGCGATCTTACCGGCGTCCTTGGTGGCCTGACGCTGGGCGTCGTTGAAGTAGGCCGGGACGGTGATGACGGCGTCGGTGACGGTCTCGCCCAGATACTTCTCGGCGTCGGCCTTCATCTTTGCGAGCGTCATGGCGCTCACCTGCTCGGCGGTGTAATCCTTGCCCTCGATGTCGACGACGGCACGGCCGCCCTGGCCCTCCTTGACCTCATACGGCACGGTCTTGATCTCGGAGGTGCACTCGGAGTACTTGCGGCCCATGAAGCGCTTGATGGAGAACACGGTGTTCTTGGGGTTGGTGACAGCCTGGTTCTTAGCGGCCTTACCCACAACGCGGTCGCCGTCGGCACGGAAGCCCACGACGGACGGGGTGGTGCGGTCGCCCTCGGCGTTCACGATAATGGTCGGAGAACCGCCCTCGAGAACGGCCATGGCGGAGTTAGTAGTACCAAGGTCGATACCAAGAATCTTACTCATTAGAAATTCCCTCTCTCTTTTGCGTTCGCGTCGCCTCGACGGTCTGTCGCGCGGCGCTTCGGCTTGTCTTTCAGGATGTAGTGTATCCCCTTATGGGCTGGAATATACAAAATCTAAGTCAATTCATATAAGATTTCTTATCTCTGAGAGTTTAGGTTCTCAAATGTGCAGGTAGATGCACTGTTTGAGTTCTCGGCAAATCTATTGAGATCTATGTAGAGATGGCTGAGGTTTGCGTCCGGGGGTGCCTGGGGGCCGTCTTGCGGCAAGCGCATCCCGGTTTGAGCGTGGATTCCGGGTCGCAGTTTCCGTCTGAAGGCTCAACCGGAAACCGTATCCCGTTTTGAGAGCTGATACCGGGTCGCAGTTTCCGCTAGCGGGCCCAACCGGAAACTGCGACCCGGTTTTCGGCCAAATAACGGGATGCCCTTTCCGCAGGCGCGCTCAATAGGTCAATATTACAAGTCACCTATAGCTAACATTTGCGCAGCTCAACGGCCCCACCTGCGCGTTTTTTAGTAAACCTTGGCATACTCGGCGAACGGTATGAAGATGCCGGCCAGAGGGTATTGCAAACGGTCGCTCCCGTGGTATGTTTTTGCCCGAATCAAACCGGCGCGCATCGCCTGTAGCGTCGGTCAACAGAGAGGAAACTACCATGGCTCATCCCGTAATTGATGCCGACGAGTGCATCGCTTGTGGCGTTTGCGTCGACTCCTGCCCCGCTGGCGTTCTGGAGCTCCAGGACGTCGCTACCGTCGCTGACGAGGACTCCTGCGTCGCCTGTGGCGCTTGCCAGGACGCTTGCCCCGCCGGCGCGATCACCGAGATCGTCGAGGAGTAACAACTCCCTCACTTGCACACTCACAAGTACACCGTGCACAAAAAGGAGGCCTCCGCATCGCCGCGGAGGCCTCCTTTTGCATGTGTTCTAGGACAAATCATCCTCGTAGGGCATTAAATCGGCAAGGTAGCCCTTCTCCTTGAGCATGGCCTCGATCTCGTCGAGGGTTTGCTCATCCTCTGCCGCAATGCGATGGAAGTGATAGCCGCTCGTCACCGTTAATAGTGGAAAGCTCTTGCCGCTCTCGATATCGTGCAGATAGCGCTCAACATCGCGACGATTGCGAATGTCCAGGTCGGCCGTGATCTTACCGTACACGCGGTGATTGACGATCACGTTGAGCACGGCGCCGCCGGCGTCGACGATACTCGTGAGCTCATCGCCTGCCTGCTCCACGCTGTGGCGAACCTTGACCAAGCGCGTGGGCACGGCGGGGCTGCTGGGGGCCTCCTGTAGTACATAGCCGCGATTGGTGGCGACGATATCGTGCCCGTCAGCGCGCAGCAGGGCGATGTCCTGCACCACGACCTGACGGCTCACGCCCACCTCGCGGGCAAGCGCACTGCCCGAGACAGGATCTTTGGCTTCCTCGAGCACGGCCATGATGGAACGGCGACGCTCGCGGGCATTCATTATTTACCGTCCAGCAGACGCAGGTGCTTAAGCGAGAGGTCGAGGATCGGGGCGGAGTGTGTCAGCGCGCCCGAGCTAATAAAGTCGACGCCCAGATCGGCCAGGGCGCGAATATTGCTGGCGTCCACATTGCCCGAACACTCAGTCTTGGCGCGACCGGCGATAAGCTCGATAGCGGCGGCCATGTCGTCGTGGGTCATGTTGTCGAACATGATGATGTCGGCGCCGGCTTCCACGGCCTCGCGCACCATGTCCAGGTTCTCGCACTCGATCTCGACCGTCGTGGTAAACGATGCATGGGCGCGCGCCATCTCAATCGCGCGCGCCACGCCACCGGCGGCGTCGATGTGGTTGTCCTTGAGCATGACGGCCGTCGACAGGTTGTAGCGATGGTTGCTGCCGCCGCCGATCTCAACCGCCGCCTTCTCGAAAACGCGCATGCCCGGCGTGGTCTTGCGTGTGTCGACAAGCACGGTCTTGGTACCCTCGAGCGCCGCTGCCATTCTGTGCGTATAGGTAGCGATACCGCTCATGCGCTGCAGGTAGTTGAGCGCCACGCGCTCGCCCGAAAGCAGCACGCGCGCATCGCCGCGCACCTGGCCCACGTGGTCGCCGGCGTGCACCTCGTCACCGTCGGCAACATCAAACAGCACCGAGCTCTGCGAATCCAGCAGCTCAAAGGTGCGGGCGAACACATCCAAGCCCGCGATGATGCCATCGGCCTTGGCGATGAGCTCCACCGTGGCGGGGCGCGCCGTGGGGCACACGCTCGCCGTGCTCACGTCCTCAAACGTAATGTCCTCGCGTAGAGCCTGCAGAATCAGATCATCGACGACGAGCTTCATGGTAATGGGATTCATGGTCTACTCCTCCACGGCCTGCGTGCCGGCGGCACGGGCCAAATCATCGATTGCCAGGGAGTCGGCGCTCAGGGCGCGATGACGCCCGTCGAGCGCGGGCTCGCCCGCCTGCTCCACGGCGAGCGACTCGCCGGTGCGCATGTACCACGCGGCGCGACGACCCCAGACCAGCGCCTCGAGCAGGCTGTTGGAAGCCAGGCGATTCTTGCCGTGCACGCCGTTGCAGGCCGTCTCACCGGCTGCGTAGAGCTCGGGCATCGAGGTGCGGCCGTCCTTGTCGACCCACACGCCGCCCATAAAGTAGTGCTGCGTAGGCGTAACGGGGATGGGCTCGTCCAAGATGTCGCGGCCGTCCTCCAAGCAGCGTGCGCGAATGTTGGCAAAGTGCCCGGTCACTACATCGCGCTCGACGGGGGCAAAGCTCAGCCACTCGTGCTCGGTACCGTCCCGCTTCATCTGCTCGCGAATAGCGGCAGCGACCACATCGCGCGGCTGAAGCTCGTCGGTAAAGCGCTCACCGGCGGCGTTGAGCAAAATCGCGCCCTCGCCGCGGCAGCTCTCGCTGATCAGGAAGGTGCGGCCTGGCTGCGGCGAGAACAGTCCCGTGGGGTGGATCTGCACGTAGTCCAGGTGCTCCATCTTAATGCCATGCTCCTGAGCGATGTAGCAGGCATCGCCCGTGAGCTGCGGATAGTTGGTCGAGTGGTCGTATATGCCGCCGATGCCGCCCGTTGCCCACAGCGTGTGGCGGGCATGGATCTTAAACGGCTCGCCGGCATGCGCGCCCTCGGCGGCATTTATCAGCTCGTCGGCGGGGCGGACCGAGTTGTCCTCGTCCACGGGAACGGCGACGACACCGGCACACACCGTGGCGCCGTCACGCTCGCCCGTCAGGATGTCGGTCATGGCCACGTGCTCCAAAATCTGCACGTTATCCAGTTTGCGAACGGCCTGAAGCAGCTTGGTCGTGATCTCCTTGCCCGTAATGTCGGCATGGAAGGCAATGCGGGGGCGGCTGTGCGCACCCTCGCGGGTAAAGTCGAGGCTGCCGTCGGCCTTGCGCTCAAAGTCCACGCCCATCGCCAGCAGGTCGTTGATGACCGAGCGGCTCGAGCGGATCATGATGTCGACGCTCTCGCGGCGGTTCTCGTAGTGGCCGGCGTGCATGGTGTCCTCAAAGAAGGCATCGTAGTCCGAGCCCTCGGGCAGCACGCAAATGCCGCCCTGCGCGAGCATCGAATCGCACTCGTCGACAGCGCCCTTGGAGAGCATGATCACGCGCGTGCTCGTCGGCAGATTGAGGGCCGCGTACAGGCCCGCCACGCCGCAACCGGCAATGACAACGTCGCACTCCATGTCGGGGTATTGTTTGGTTTCCACAGGAATCCTCTCCCTTGTTATGTGACATAAGGGACTGTCCCTCATGTCACATTGGCTTAGCGCGCCGCGTACTCGAGCATGCGGTCGAGCGTAAGTTTGGCCTGGTCGGCGGCCTCGTCCGACACGCCGATCTGCACCTCGCCCTCGCCCGTCTCCAGGCAGCGCACGAGTTTTTCGAGCGTGATGAGATCCATGTTGACGCAGGTGGGCTGCACCGCGGGGAAGTAGAACTTTTTGCCGGTGCCCTCGCAGCGGCGCTCGAGCTCGTAGAGCACGCCGCGGACCGTCACGATAATGAACTCGCTCGCGTCGGACTCCTCGGCGTACTTGATGATGCCGGCGGTGGAGCCGATGTAGTCGGCCTCGGCCAAGACGTCGGCCTTGCACTCAGGATGCGCCAGCACGAGCGCGTCGGGGTGGGCCTCCGTCGCGTCAACGATCTGCTCGACGGTGATGATGTGATGGCGCGGGCAGTAGCCGTTGTTGAGGATGACGTGCTTTTGGGGCACCTGCTCGGCTACGAAGCGGCCCAGGTTCTGGTCGGGAATGAACAAGATGTGCTGCTGCGGCAGCTCGGAGACGATCTTGACGGCGTTTGAGCTGGTAACGCACACGTCACTCCAGCTCTTGATCTCGACCGTGGAGTTGACGTAGCAGACCACGGCCAGGTCGTCGCCGTACTCGGCGCGCGCCGCATCGACCGTCTCGCGCTTGACCATGTGCGCCATGGGACAGTCCGCGCCCGGCTCGGGCAGCAGCACGGTCTTGGTGGGATTGAGCAGCTTGGCGCTCTCGCCCATAAACTCCACGCCGCACAGCACGATGGTCTGCTGCGGCAGGCTCTTGGCAAGCTTTGCCAGGTAGAAGCTGTCGCCGACGTAATCGGCCACAGCCTGGACCTCGGGCGCCACGTAATAGTGCGCCAGGATCACCGCGTCGCGCTGGGTTTTAAGTTGCTGAATGGCCTCGACGAGCTCTGCGGGCACCAATGCCGCGCGCTCCGTTGCCGTCGTTGCCGATGCCAGGCCGGCCGCGATATCGCGTGCAAGCTCCGACGCATCCATGTTCGCGCTCTGTGCCATCAAGGCCCCTCTCTTTTGGCGAATCTTGGGGCTTTAGTATGACACCTAGGTTTACAGCTGACAAGACAGCTGTAAACCTAGGTGTAAAGTTGAAATAAAGAGTCAATCATGCGGCAGGTCCATTTTCGAACTGGCAAGCTGAGGATAGCCGAGCTCTCGATAGCGCAGGAGGCATCTTTCGCCACCGCAATACCGCTCGGCGCGAGTTGCGCACCGTGAGGCACGAACGGGCGCTCCCCCGCGAGTGGTCCGCGCCCAATGTGGCAAAATCGAATTACTAAGGGGGCCCGAATGCTCAAGATTATCGCCTGCGACGACGACGTCGCTTTTCTAGATAGACTGCACCGGATGATCGACCGTTGGTCGAGCGAGACGGGCACGGCGGTCGATGTTGCGCTCGTCACGCGCGGCGAGGACCTGCTGGCCCGCCATGCCGCATCGCGCGCCGACATCATCCTGCTCGATATGATCATGCCGCTCGTCAACGGCATGGACACCGCACGCGAATTGCGCCAGGCCGACACCGCCGTACGCCTGGTGTTTCTCACCTCATCGCCCGAGTTCGCCCTGGAGTCCTACGAGGTCCGCGCCTTCGACTATCTGCTCAAGCCCGTGGCCTACGAGCGCCTGGTGCAACTGCTGGACGAGCTTTCGAGCATGCATCCGGCAGCGACCGACGAACTCGTCATCAAAACGTCCTTTGGCTACCACGCCCTGCGCCTGTCCGACATCGAATATGCCGAGGCGCGCAACAAGCACGTGGTCTTCCACCTGCGCGACGGACGCGATATCGAGGCACTCGAGTCGTTCCGCAGCGTCGAGGACCGCTTGGCGCAAAATGCCACCTTCTTTAAATGCCACCGTAGCTACCAGGTCAACTTGCGCAACATCGACCACTTCGATCGCACGGACATCGTCATGCGCTCGGGCGCGTGCATCCCGCTTTCGCGCAGCTGCAAGCAGGGATTCCAAGACGCCTACTTTGCGGTGCGCTTTGAGGGCGGGAGGCGTTGATGATCTCCTCGGTCGAAATGGTCCTTTGGGCAATCCACCACGCCACAACGCTACTCTTTGGCGTCTTTGCCTCGGCGGCGCTGTGCGGTATCGAAATTAATCGACGCCATGCACTCGAGTTGGTGGGGGTCGGAGCCGCAACCGGCGCTGCCTTTTCGATCGCCAATGTCGTAGGCGGAGAGCTTTTTGCCCGTCAGGCTTATCCGCTTGTCGTGCACCTGCCGCTTATCGTCTACCTGTGTGCGCGCTATCGTCTGAGCCCGCTGCTCGTTATGTTGGGAGTCACCAGTGCCTACCTGAGCTGCCAATTCAGCAACTGGATGGGCATCGCCGCGCTCGCCGCCACTGACTCGCAAATCGCGTACTACGTGGCGCGCATTATCACCACGGTCGCCGTCTTTGCGATCCTGCTGCATTGGGCCCGTGACATTGGACCCCGTCTGGCGGTCAAAAGCCCTACCGAGCTCGAGATTCTGCTCATCCTGCCGCTCGTCTATTACGTCTTTGACTATGCCACCAACGTCTACACCACGCTGTTCCACTCGGGCTCGGTGGTAACGGTTGAGTTTTTGGCCTTTGCGCTCTGCGCGTTCTACCTTATGTTCCTCGCTGTCTACCTGCGTGAATACGAAGAAAAAGAGGCTGCCGAGCGTGAACGCTGGATGCTCGAGACACGCGATAGCTCGGCCATGAAGGAACTCGATGCATGGCGCCAGTCCGGACGCGAGCTGTCAATTCTGCGCCACGACATGCGGCACTTCTTGCGCGGTCTGGCCGTCTTGATCGACGAAGGCCGCACCGACGAGGCACTCGATCGCATCGATACGCTATGCGAGGCCAACGACCGCACCGCCGTGCGCCGCTACAGCGCCAACGAGACCGTCAACATCGCGCTTTCGTCGTTTGGCTCGGACATCAGCAAGCGCGGCATTACCGCCAACCTGCGCGCCGCCGTGCCCCAGAGCGTGCATGTGGCCGATGTCGACCTGTTCAGCGTGCTTTCGAATGCCCTGGAAAACGCCATTGCCGCGGCGAGCGCCGCCCCCGAGGGCAAGCGCTTTGTCGATCTTGATCTGCGGTTTGAAGACGGGCAGCTGCTGCTTTCGGTTTCCAACACATTTGGACGGCCGCCGCATATGGTCGACGGCATGCCCGTAGCCGGGCACACCGGACACGGCTTTGGAACCAAGAGCATTAAGCTTGCCGTCGAACGCATGAACGGCAACTGCCAGTTCCGCATCAACGGCGACCGGTTTGAGCTTCGCGCCGTGATGTAGGGACGCGGTAAGCCGGCGCCGCGCTCGACCCGTCAGGGCCGCCTTACCGGCTCCGGTCCGCTACAGCGGAGCGGCCGCCGGAGTCAGCTGCTTGATGTAGGCCCACATACGCTGCTTGGCCGCTTTGTCGGTCAGCGCCGCCTCAAAGCCATCGAGCGCGAGCACGCGGCGGCCCTGCACATGGGCGACCAGGCCGGGCTTGAGCATGGCGGTGTCGAAGTCATCAATCGCCACGAGCATATCGGCGTAGGTTTCGCGCATGACATCGGCCGCGCTGTTATCGAGCAGCAGCACCGCCTCGGGATCCAGAGCCTCAAGCGCCTCGCGGAACAGCTCGCACGGCAGAGTCTCGCCCACCGCGACCGCTCCGTCACCTGTGCCGGCGACGCTTGCCAGCACGCAAAAATCCTCGGGCGCGTAGCCGATGGCCCCAAGCGCCTTGCGCAGCGCAGCACCGTCCGGACCGGCAGCCAGCTCGCCGCCCGAACGCTCGGCCTCGTCCAAATCGCCTTTGACCAGCACGATCGGCGAGCACGCGTTGCCCACGATGCGCACGCCACGGACCGCAAGCGATGTGAGCTCCTGCTCGGCCGCCTGGGCGATAGCTTCTTTTTTCTGGCTTTGTGACGTGGACATGCGCTCTCCAATCGTTTGCGTGCCCACCATTATATAAAAGAGCTGCCCGCGAGTGGTTGCTTTGCGGGCGGCTGGGTATAAGCACGGTCGTACTGAGTTTTACGCGGCCGAGCCGCGTCGTATTATGGAGGTCACCATGGCTGACATTAAGCAGATTACCCCCGAGAACTTCGATTCCATCGTTAACGACAGCCTGCCCGTGCTGGTCGATTTTTGGGCACCCTGGTGCGGGCCCTGCCGATCGCTCTCGCCCATCGTGGACGAGGTAGCCGATGAGCTGGCGGGCAAGCTTGCCGTTGCCAAATGCAACGTCGACGACAACCAGGACCTGGCCATGAAGTATGGCGTCATGAGCATCCCCACGCTGATTGTGTTTAAGAACGGCGAGGAGATTGACCGCTCGGTTGGCGCTCTGCCCAAGGCGAGGCTGCAGGCGCTGCTGGAGAAGCATCTGTAATACGCTTGTTACTTGCCCGCCGTCCATGAGCGGTTTTGCACCGCTTGCCGGACTGCCGGGTGCGGCGCGTGCGACCACGGATAGTATGGTAGCTACAAACAGCCCCCAGTGAACGGGTGCGAGTCGCACAGACTCGCACCCGTTTTCTTATGCAGCGGCGCGCAGAGCGGGCGTAGTAAAATCTGAACCACTGGATTACCGTCCACACAAGGAGATTTCCCATGCATGATGTTGGAATGAACATGAGCCAGCTTGCCATGAGCGTCAAGCAGGTCGACGACACCATCGAGCTCGCTCACGAGTGGAGCCATCAGTTGCTGCATGCGACCGAGAATTTTGACATGGAGCGCATCGGCGCCAAGCTCGAGGCAGCCATGGCCGCGCTGCACGAGGCCCACAACGCACTCGAGGGCTACGAAGAGGCCATCGAGGCCGACCACAACTCCGTCGGCTCCGTGAAGCTGGTGTAACGTGGCCGAACACGAGCACGGCTGCGGGTACGAGCACGAGCATCCGCACGGGGCGGACGGTGACGCAGGCTGCCACTGTAGTGGTTCCGGCTCCGAGCTGGTCCGCTTTTCGGTTACCGCACCGGACGACCTGCTGCGCCGTTTTGACGAACAGATCGCGCGCCGCGGCGACGTGGCCAACCGCTCCGAGGCCGTGCGCGACCTGATTCGCGCCTCGATCGCCAAGGAGCAGATGCGCACGCCCGATGAGCATGTTATCGGGTCGCTCACCATGATCTACGACCACCATACCGGCGACCTGACGCGCCGTCTGGACGAAGTGCAGCACGACTACACCGACGAGATCGTATCGACCATGCACGTGCATCTGGATCACCACAACTGCTTGGAGATTCTGGCGCTCAAGGGTCGCGGCGAGCGCGTCTACGAACTAGCCGACCGTCTGCTGGGCCTGCGCGGCGTTAAGCACGGCGAGCTCACGTGTGCCGCCACCAAGCAGAGCCTGGGGCTGTAGCGCACCTGTCCCTATTTGGTCGGTTTTGATGAGGGGTGTCGCATGCGACATGTGCATATTCATGTAACGGGCATTGTGCAGGGCGTTGGCATGCGGCCGTTTGTGTATCGCGAGGCCATGGCGCATGGCATTTGCGGATGGGTGCTCAACGCGGGCGACGGCGTGCATATCGAGGCGCACGCCCGTGCCGAGGCGGTTGACGGATTTGTCGCTGCTCTTTCTGAGCATGCGCCCGCGGCGGCTCGCGTTGAGCGAGTCGATATTGCGGATTTGAAGCCTGGCGGCTGGAGCGCTGCCGATGAGCAGGGCTTTCGTATTGTGGCATCGCAGGACCAGACCGCGCACACGACGCTCGTCTCGCCCGATATCGCCACCTGCGATGATTGTCTGCGCGAGTTGTTCAACCCCGCCGATCGGCGCTATCACTACCCCTTTATCAACTGCACTAACTGCGGCCCACGCTTTACCATCATCCGATCGCTGCCTTATGACCGAGCGGCCACGTCGATGGATTGTTTTCCCATGTGTCCCAAGTGCGCCGCGGAGTATGCCGACCCACTCGACCGGCGTTTTCACGCGCAGCCCGATGCCTGCTTTGATTGCGGGCCGCATATCACGTGGCGCGAAGCGAGCGTGGGCGGTGAGCCGGGCGAAGCCGCCGCGTTGCCGGCCGTCGGCACCACGCGCGAGACCAGCGACGCCATTATCGACCGCTGTGTTGAGCTGCTGGCCGGTGGCGGTATCGTCGCCATCAAGGGTCTGGGCGGATTTCACTTGGCATGCGACGCTTCCAACGAGCAGGCGGTAGCCGAGCTTCGCCGCCGCAAACGCCGCAGCAACAAACCGCTTGCCGTTATGGTACGCGACCTTGCCGACGCTGAACGCCTGTGCCATGTCAACGACGTTGCACGCGGCTTGCTGGCCGGCAGCATTCGCCCCATTGTGCTGCTGCGCCGACGTGCTGCTTGCGAGAGCGGCGGCTCCCCCGACGCCCTCGCGCTCGCGCCGTCCGTCGCGCACGACCTTCCAGAGCTCGGTGTTATGCTCCCCTACACCCCGCTTCAGCATCTGTTGCTTGCCGCGGCAGAAGCCCGCGGTATGCACGCGCTCGTCATGACCAGCGGAAACCTGAGCGAAGAGCCCATCGAGACCGATGACGATCTTGCCTGGGAGCGCCTCGTTGCCGCCGGCATTGCCGACGCGCTGCTCGGCAACGACCGCGCGATTCTCTCGCGCTACGACGACTCCGTGGTGCGCGTGGTCGACGGCGCCGTTATGCCCGTGCGCCGCGCTCGCGGATATGCACCCCAGCCGCTGCCGTTGCCGGCGCTCGACGGCGCTCCGTCCTGCGTGCTCGCCTGCGGGCCACAACAAAAGGCCACGATTGCGCTCACGCGTGAAGGGACGAACGGCGAGGCAACCTGTTTTGTGTCGCAGCATATCGGCGATGTTGAAAACGGCGAGACCTTCGATGCCTGGAACGCCGCGCGCACGCGCTTGGAAGATCTCTTTGACTTGGCGCCCGCCGCCTTGGCCTGCGATTTGCACCCCAGCTATCTATCGAGCCAGTGGGCGCGCGAGCAGGCACGGGAGCACAATCTGCCGCTCGTCGAGGTGCAGCACCATCATGCGCATATCGCGAGCGTAATGGCCGAGGCCATCGCCGCGGGCCAGCTTACAACCGACGCGCGTGTCCTTGGCATCGCCTTTGACGGCACCGGCGCCGGCACCGATGGGACCATTTGGGGCGGCGAGTTTCGGCCTTGGCGGCTTTGAGCGCGCCGCGCATTTGCTCACCTGGGCGCTCCCCGGCGGGGCGGCCTCCGTGCGCGACGCCCGCCGCAACGCCTTTGCCCTGCTCAGTGAGCTCGGTCTGCTCGAGCACCCAGGCGCCGCTCGGCTTTTGGGCAGCCTCGACGAGCAAACGCGCAGCGTGACAGCCACCATGATCGAGCACGGCATCAACAGCCCGCGCACCAGCAGCATGGGGCGTCTCTTTGATGCCGCGGCAGCAATTCTGGGCATCTGCGACAAGGCAACCTACGAGGGCGAGCCTGCCATAGAACTCGAAGCCGCCGCCTGGCGCGCGTTCAGCAGTGAAAGTGCCTGCCCCACCGGCAATATGGCCAGCTTTTCCGTAACCGAATCATCCCGTCCGGACGACTTCCATGTTCTGAACTCCAGACCGCTTTTTGAGGCGCTTTTGGAAGGAATCAGGACCGGCGTGCCCGCCGGCAAGCTCGCGCTCGACTTCCATGTCACCATCGCACACGCGTCGGCCCGCATCGCAAGCGAGATCTGCGTCCGTGAAGACCTCGACACCGTCGCGCTCTCGGGCGGCGTGTTCATGAACCGACTTTTGCTTCGGCTCCTTACCCACGAACTCAAAGACGCCAGTCTTGCCGTCTTGGTCTCCCACGCCGTGCCCGTCAACGACGGCTGCATCGCCTACGGTCAGGCCGCCATCGCTCGCGCTCGCCTCGCGCAGACGGCATCGCGATAGGCTGTTTTGCCAGCCTGCGCGCCGCTGTCTCACAGGTGTAACGCGTTTGCTCGTGACTCCCGCGAGCGCTACCATCAACTGATGGGTAATTAGGCGCCTATCCAGCGCAAAGCGTATAAAAGAGGAACATTATGTGCCTTGCCGTTCCCGGTAAAGTAGTCAAACGCGACGAAGACCTCAAGGCCACCGTCGACATGATGGGCATCGAGCGCCCTGTTTCGCTGAGACTCGTGCCGACGGCGCAGGTAGGCGACTATGTTCTTGTGCACGCCGGCTTTGGCATCCAGATTGTCGATGAGCAGGAAGCGCAAGAGACGCTCGAGCTGGTCAACGCCATGACCGAACTGGCCGAAGAGGACCAGTTGGCCATCAATCCGGCGGAGGCTTACTAGTGGCGCCCGAGCAGCCGGCTCGCTCCGGTATCGACTTCTCGGTATTCCGCGATCCCAAGCTGGCTCGCGAGCTTATCGAGCGCATTCATGAGCTTGTCGGCGACCGCGCCATTAACCTTATGGAAGTCTGTGGCACGCATACCGTGAGCATCGGACGCTATGGCTTTCGCTCCATTATGCCTGCCGGGCTCAAACTGCTGAGCGGTCCGGGTTGCCCCGTCTGCGTTACCGCCAACCGCGATATCGACCATGCAATCGCGCTCGCCAAGATGGACGGCGCCATCATCACCACCTTTGGCGACATGATGCGCGTGCCCGGGTCGTCTACCTCGCTCGCCGCGCAAAAGGCGGCGGGGCGCGATATTCGCATTGTGTACTCCCCGCTCGATGCACTCGATATCGCCGAACATAACCCCGATCGCCCGGTCATCTTTATGGGCGTCGGCTTTGAGACCACGACGCCCGCCATCGCCGCCGCCATCCTGGAGGCAGACGCGCGCGGGCTGCAGAATTTCTCGGTCTACTGTGCTCATAAGACCACGCCGCCGGCGCTACGAGCCATCGCCAACGATCCCGAGACCACTATCGACGGCTTTATCCTGCCGGGGCACGTCGCCACCATCACGGGCTTAGCTCCCTTTGGCTTTTTGGTCGACGAGTTTAAGACCCCGGGCGTGGTCACGGGATTTGAGCCGGTCGATATCCTGCAGGGCATCTGCATGCTGGTCCAAATGGTTGTCGAGAGCAGGCCGACGATCGACAATGCCTACCGCCGCGGCGTCAATGCGAACGGCAACCCCGTGGCGCGCCAGCTGGTCGAGCAGGTGTTTGAGCCGTGCGACACCACGTGGCGCGGACTGGGACCGATTGCGGCTTCGGGTCTTTCCATCCGACCCGAATTCGCGCGCTTTGATGCCGGCGCCCGCTTTGATGTGCCCGTTGAGGCGACGGTCGAGCCACGCGGGTGCCGCTGCGGCGACGTGCTGCGCGGAGCCATCACGCCGAGCGACTGCCCGCTGTTCGGCCACGCATGTACGCCCGAACACCCCGTCGGCCCCTGCATGGTGAGCTCCGAAGGCAGCTGCGCGGCGTACTTTAGATACCGCGACTAGCCCGGACGCCCCCGCGTACCGGCACCACCCACGATTGGAGTTTTCGATATGTCCCGTAATGCCACCGATAGCACTGTCCTGCTGGGCCACGGCTCCGGCGGCCAGATGATGAAGCGCATTATCGATGAGGTCTTTCTGGATGCCTTTGGGTCGCCCGAGCTGCTCGCGGGCAACGATGCCGGCGTCGCTGCGCTGCCCGCAAGCGGGCGAATCGCCATGTCGACCGACAGCTTTGTGGTAACGCCGCAGTTCTTCCCCGGCGGCAATATCGGCCGCCTCGCCGTATGTGGAACCGTCAACGACGTCGCGACCTCGGGCGCCAACGTACGCTACCTCTCATGCGGCTTTATCCTCGAAGAGGGCTATCCCATGGACAAGCTCCGCCGGATCGTTCAGACCATGGCCGAAACGGCACATGAGGCAGGCGTGAAGATTATCACCGGCGACACCAAGGTGGTCGAGCGTGGAGGTGCCGACGGCGTCTACATCAATACCGCCGGCGTGGGCGAGGTGCCCGCAGGCGTGACGCTCAGCGGTGCCAACTGCCGGCCCGGCGACGCCATCCTGGTATCGGGTACGCTAGGCGACCACGGCATCGCCATCATGAGCCAGCGCGAGGGCCTGGCGTTTTCGAGCGCCATCGAAAGCGACGCCGCACCGCTCAATCATCTGATTGCCGACGTGCTCGCCGCCGCCCCCGACACCCGCTGCTTCCGCGACCCCACGCGCGGCGGTCTGGCATCCACGCTCAACGAGTTTGCCCAGGCCAGCGGCGTTGCCATGGAGATCGACGAGGATGCTGTGCCCGTGCGCCCCGACGTGCAGGCGGCATGTGCGATGCTCGGCTACGATGTGCTGCAGGTAGCAAACGAGGGCAAGATGGTTGCCGTGGTGCCGGCCGAGCAGGCCGATGCCGCACTGACGGCCATGCGCGCCGCGCGCTACGGCGAAAACGCCGCGATTATCGGTCGCGTGCTGCCGCTTGCCGAGGGCGCCCGTCCCGCCGTGCGCGTGCGCACCGGCTGGGGCTCGACCCGTATCCTCGACATGCTCGTGGGAGAACAGCTGCCGAGGATTTGCTAACGACAAAGGCTCAGGGCTATTAAAGATATTCAGATTCCAAACATGCCCGGCACGCATGCCCAGTATCATGGGGTGCGTTTTACAACTCAAGCGGCAGGAGCACCCATGGCAGCAGCTTTTTCCCATGTGATCTTTGACCTGGACGGCACCATTCTCAACACGCTCGAGGACCTGGCGGCCGCCGGCAACCATACCTGCGAGACGCACGGCTGGCCCACGTTTGCCGTTGACGAGTACCGTTACAAGGTGGGAAACGGCATGCTCAAGCTGGTTGAGCGCTTTATGCCCGCCGAGTACGCGGGCGACAGCCGTATGTTTGAGCAGACGCTTGCCGAGTTTAGGGCTTACTACGGCGAGCACAAGGAGGACCACACCGCACCGTACGCCGGCACGATCGAGATGCTCGACCGCCTGCGCGCCGCGGGCATCCAGCTTGCCGTGCTCACCAACAAGGACCACATTTCGGCGGCCCCGCTTATCGAGAAGTACTTTGGCCCCGACCGCTTTGCGCTGGTCCAGGGCCGTGTCGACGCTTTTCCGCCCAAGCCCGAGGCGCCCGTCACGCTGCATGTGATGGAAGCGCTGGGCGCCGACCCGGCGACCACGCTCTACGTGGGCGATTCCAATGTCGATATCCTGACCGGTCATAACGCCGGCCTTAAGAGCGCGGGCGTCAGCTGGGGCTTCCGCGGCCGCGCAGAGCTGGAAGCCGCCGGCGCCGACTACGTGGTGGACAGCCAGGCAGAGCTCGCGGCGCTGATTCTAGGCGAGTAACGAAGCCGCCGCTCCATGCGGCTGCGACAATTCTTCCGCAAGGAAAGCGCATCCCGTTTTGGAGCTCCGGAATGGGATGCGCTTTCCGTTTGAGGCGCGTCGGGGAAACTGTGTCCCGTTTTGGAGCTATATTCCGGGTCGCACTTTCCGCAACCCGCCTCATCCGGAAACCGCGACCCACTATTCGGCCAAAAACCGGGCCGCATTTTCCCGAGCGTTCGCAATGCAACGCCGGCACAAGGAGTGTCCCCAACTGCCGGCAGGAAAGGAACGTCCCCAAGCACCGCCTTCCCAATGACTACTCCAGCGATGGTAACGTCACGGGTAGAGGACGGACAGCGAGCGACGTCCAGGACGAACAAGTTGGCATGAAAAAGGCGAGGCATAGACCTTCGGGTCATGCCTCGCCTTTTGAATGACAAATTGTCGTCCTGGGCGGCGCGCAGCGTCGGGCAGTTACGGCGTTTGGTAAAACGCCGTAACGAACTACCGCGTAACTCCCCTAGCTCATCATGGCATTCATCATCTCGTTGGTTGCGGAATCGTCGGCAGACCACTCGCCGTCGTCATTGCAGGAATACTTGAAGGTGACCTTGGTGTCCTTGGTCTTAGCAGCCTTGGTCACATCGACCATAACCTGACCGGCCATCTTGTACAGCTCGTCATCGGAAGGCATCGAATCGAGCGCGGCGACCTTCTCCTGGTACTGGGTGGCAAAATCCTCAACGATCTGGTTCATGGACTTGCAGGTAATGGTGACCTCGGCAGTTGCGGTACCCTTGTCCTCGTCGACCGTCACGTCGCCGATCTTGTAGTCAAAGCCCTCGAGATAGCTCTTGGCGTACTCCTTGGGATCGATGCCCAGCTGCTCAAACTCGTCGCCCGAGGCCTCTTCCAGGCCGGCGAGGAAGTCGTCGCCGCCGTTCTTGACCTCGTCAAACTGCGTCGTAAGATCCTCGGTGATGAGCTCCTCAACCGAAGGACCTCCGCAGCCGGAAAGCACAACCACGCACGCGACCAGAACAGCCATCAGGGGCGCAAGCAGCAGCTTCTTCTTCATGACATTCCTCCCAACAAGCGGCACCGCGCTTCCCGACGCGGTGCGCGTCGTAACAATAAGGCCATACTAGCCGATAACGAACACCCCCGGCAAAGCAAAGGCGCAGTCGGCTCGATTTAACGTCCGAACGGTTTACCGGTCCGCCCAACGCGCAATAAAACGTTCCGCCGCATTGTAATAAAAAAGGGTGGTCGGACAATTCGACCACCCCAAAACATCCTTATGTTGCCGCAGTTTACTTGCGGACGACCTTGACGATGGCATCGCCAGCGGAGACAGCGGAGTCAGCCTCGACGGCGAGCTCGACGTCGGCGAACTCGGCGGTGTTGGACACAGCCACGACGACGCAGTCCTTGTAGCCGGCAGCGGCGATCTTGGCGCGGTCGATCTTGAGCATGGGCTGGCCAGCCTTAACGACATCGTCGGCCTTGACGAAGCCCTCGAAGCCGTCGCCGTTCATGTTGACGGTATCGACGCCAACGTGCACCAGAACCTCGATGCCGCTATCGGACTGCAGGCCCACGGCGTGACCCATGGTGACGGTCACCTTGCCGTCGCAGGGAGCGTAGACCAGATCGTCCTCGGGCCACACGGCGCAGCCCTTGCCCAGAACCTCGCCACCAAAGACGGGATCGGGCACGTCGGCCATCTTGATGACCTTGCCCTTGACGGGCGAGCACAGCACGTCGGCGCCGGCAGAAGCAGAGATGGAGGCCGGAGCAGCGGCAGCCGCGGGCTCAGCCTTCTTCTTGAACATGTCAAACAGACCCATACGTTTTCTCCTCTTGATTAAGCGCAACGTTATGCGCATGCCTATGGTGATTATAGTGCCAAATGGTTCAAATGCTAAGGTGGGGACTCGAATCGCGAGCCCATCCCAACGCTTTTCCCCGGTGGCACTCATATTGTCGATTAATCCAGGCCCTCGGCACCGTTGGACTTGATGATCTTCTGGTAGGCGTAGAAGCTGTCCTTGCGGCGGCGCTCGTAGGTACCGGTGCCGTCGTCGTACTTATCGACGTGGATGAAGCCATAGCGCTTGCGCATCTCGCCGGTGCCGGCGGAAACCAAGTCGATGGGGCCCCACCAGGTGTAGGCGATCAGGTCGACGCCGTCGGCAATGGCCTCGCCCATGGCCTTGATGTGGCTCTGCAAGTAGGCGATGCGGTACGGATCGTGGATGGAACCGTCCTCCTCGACCTCATCGTAGGCGCCCATGCCGTTCTCGACCACCATCAGCGGAATCTCGTAGCGGGCGTAAATCTCGTTGAGGGCGATGCGCAGGCCCAGCGGATCGATCTGCCAGCCCCAGTCGGTGGACTCCAGATAGGGATTCTTGCCGCCAAAGGTCATGTTGCCCTCGGTCATCTCGTGGTCCTTGTGGGTGCCCACGGTGCCGGACATGTAGTAGCTAAAGGTGTAGAAATCGACCTTGCCGTCGGCGATATCCTGCAGGTCGCCGTCCTCCATCACGAGCTCGACATCGTTCTCGGCCCAGAAGCGCTTGGCATAGAACGGGTACTTGCCGCGCACCTGCACGTCGGAGCAGTACCAGTTCATGGTATTCATCTCCTGCTGCGTGGCGAACACGTCGGCCGGATCGCACGTGGCGGCATAGGAGAGGATGAAGCAGTCCATGTTGCCCATCTTAAACTGCGGATAGTGCTCGTGGGCATAGCGCACGACGCGGCCGCTGGCGACAAACTGGTGATGCAGGGCCTGCATACGGGCCTGCGGCGTGGTGTGGACCGCCGAAGCCGGGCCCTCAAAGCCCTGGATCATGCTGGTCCCAAAGAGGTTGCCCATGTCCTGGGTGCCGCAGTTGATCTCGTTGAAGGTGAGCCAGAACTTGACCTTGTCCTGATAGCGGTCGAAGACGGTCTGACAGTACTTCTCAAAGAAGCCGATGAGCTCGCGGCTCGCCCAGCCGTTGTACTTCTCGACCAGGTGATAAGGCATTTCGTAGTGCGACAGGGTCACGAGCGGCTCGATATTGTGAGCGCGCAGGCAGTCGAAGACGCGGTCGTAGAAGGCGAGGCCGGCCTCGCTGGGCTCGGCATCGTCGCCGTTGGGGAAGATGCGGCTCCAAGAGATGGACATGCGGAACATGGTAAAGCCCATCTCGGCGAACAGCGCGATGTCCTCCTCGTAGTGATGGTAGAAGTCGATACCGTCATGATTGGGGTAGAAGCGGTCGGGGTCGATGTCGATCGTGATCTGACGCGGCTCCTTGTAGCTGCCGCCCAAGAAATGGTCGTCGACCGAAGGACCGCGGCCGTCCACGTTCCAAGCGCCCTCAAACTGATTGGCGGCCGTGGCGCCACCCCAATAGAAACCCTCGGGGAACTTGATGTTTGCCATGAGCATCTCCTTTGCATTGCGGGTCGATAGGCCGAGTATCGCCCACGCACGCGACAGACAGGGGCAGGGGTGCCAAACCCGACACTTCTTTTCGCAGACGCGCGCTGCAACTGCGCTGCAGCTGAAACTTTTTGACACCGAAGGAGCGAAGACGATCCGCCCCGCGCTTACCGGCGGTATACCGCGGGGGTGCAGCCATACTTGTCGTGAAACTTACGGTAGAAGAAGCTCATGTTTTCATAGCCCACCGCATGCGCAGCCGCCCCGGCCGTGGCGCCACCGCGCAGAAGCTCGGCCGCACGCACCAGGCGTCGCTCCTGCACAAGCTGCCTAAAGGTCTTGCCCACATGGCGCCTGAGAAGCGCCGTCGCATAATTAGGGCTCAAGCCAAACTCCGCCGCCATCCCCTCGAGGGAGCACGCGGCGAATTCGCGATCGATATAGCCGAGCATTCCCGTCACCAGGGCAGTGGGCCCCGCCGCGCCGTCCGCCACGCCGCACACCAGCTCGCGCTCGTAGCAATCCATGAGCTCGGCCAAAAACAGCTGAAACAGACGCAGGACGATCTCGGAACCGTTGGGGCTCGGGTCGTACAGCTCACAGAGCATCTCCTGCATGTAGCGCCGAATCCGACGGCTCTCGCCGCAATGAAAACGGACATGGCCCCGATGGTCCGTCTCGCTGTTGAGCGCGTTGAACAAAAACCGCGAGACCGCGCTCTCGCGCGAGAGGCTCGACTCGAGGCTCCGGCGCAAAAAAGAGCGTGAAACGGTCATGCTTAGCATGATGTCGTCCTCACCAAGCGCCGCCACGGCATGCGGGCAGAGGGCGTCGAGCAAAAGCACCTCGTTGCGGCGCAACTCGAGCCTCTCCCCCGCCACCGTCTGCGGGCAGCGCCCGCGATACACATAGCTCATCTCCACGTAATCATGCACGTGCTCGGGAACTGCATTAAAGCGCGAGTTTTTCCTTATCGTCAGGCCACGCGGCATGCCGGGCTGGGCATAGGCAAACCCTGGCTGCCCAATCTTGCGCACTGGGCATCCGTCGATTTCGACATGCTCGGTCATAATCGACCAATCAAATGCCATGCCGTCTTTATAAGCGATCTCACTGGCGCTCAGTTCGCTGAGCCTACGCTCGAGCTCGTCGATCTCCATGGCTTGCCAATCGTTGATTTGGTCATAGTTCGTCGTGATTCAGATATTAGCAGAACGCGCCGACGCGTCCATAATCTGTGCTATGCAGCAGATCGATCGAGCCAAGGAGGATCCATGACCGCGTACTATCAGCAGGTGCTCGAGGGCACATACGACAACCACGTGCTTCCGTTTTTGTGGATGAAGGGCGAGAGCCATAAGACCATTGCCGAGTATCTGGAAAAGATCGCCGGCGCCGACATCCACGAGGTCTGTCTCGAAAGCCGCCCACACCCCGATTTTTGCGGCGAGGGCTGGTGGCGCGACTTGCGCTTTGTCATTGACGAGTGCAGGCAGCTGGGCCTTAAGCTCTGGATCTTGGACGACGCGCACTTCCCCACGGGCTTTGCCAACGGCGCCGTCAAGGAGGCCGTGCCCGAGCTCCGCAAGATCGTGCTCACGCACCGCACGTTCGACATCGTGGGCCCCACGTCCGCCGCGAGCATCGCGCTCGCCAACATGCTCGACAAAACGGAGCGCTTCTACGGCGTGACATTTATGCAGGACGGCAGCCCCGTCGACGTCGCTTACCGAGTAATCGACGATGCAGACGGCAACCCCAGCCGCCTGGTCTTCGATGCACCTGCGGGCCTCACGCAGGCATGCGTGATGTTCACGAGCGGCAAGACCTCCTACAACGAGGACTACATCAATATGGTCGACCGCGCCTCGGTGGCGCAGCTCATCGATGCTGTCTACGAGCCGCATTTTGAGCATCTGGGCGATGAGTTTGGCAAGACCATCTTGGGCTTTTTCTCCGATGAGCCCGGATTTGCCAACGAGAAGGGCACCACGGGCCCCGATGGCATCTCGGACACGCTCATCGGCAAGGCCACCGCGCCCCTACCCTGGTCGGCCGAGCTTGAGCGTCGCCTGCGCGCGGCACTGGGCGAGCGCTACCTGGCCGAGCTCCCGCACCTGTGGGACCGCGAGCCGGCCGGCGCGCACGTACGCCACGTCTATATGGACATCGCGAGCACCCTCTATAAGGAGTGCTTCTGCGACCAGCTCGGAGACTGGTGCCGCGCGCGCGGCGTGCAGTACATCGGCCACGTTATCGAGGACAAGGACTGCCACGCGCGCCTGGGCGTGGGCGCCGGGCACTACTTCCGCGCCGTGGGCGGTCAGGACATGGCGGGCGTCGACATCGTGATCAACCAGCTGGTACCCGGCATGGACCGCGGCCTTCACAGCTACGGACGCGGCGTGTGGGACCTCGAGTTCTATAACTACGTGCTGCCCAAGCTGGGCTCCTCGGCAGCACACCTCGACCCCAAAAAGCAGGGGCGCTGCATGGCCGAGGTCTTTGGCGCATTTGGATGGCACGAAGGCCTACGCGAGATGAAGTGGATCGCCGATCATTTTTTGGTGCGCGGCGTCAATTGGTTTGTGCCGCATGCCTTTAGCATGGCCGCCTTCCCCGACTGGGACTGCCCGCCGCATTTCTATGCGCATGGCCAAAACCCCCAGTTTGCACACTTTGGGCAGCTTATGAGCTACATGAACCGTACGGCGAGCCTGCTGAGCGGCGGGCGCGCAACGACCCCGGTGGCGCTTCTCTACCATGCGGACGCCGAGTGGGCAGGCGAGGCGAACTTTATGCAGCATGCCGCCTCCGAGCTTATGCGCGCGCAGGTCGACTTTGACATCGTGCCGGCAGAGGCATTTGAGGACGCAGGGCGCTATGCCGTTGAAATTGCCGCAGACGGTAGCGGCTTTAGCGTGAACGGCCAGGCATACCGCTGCCTGGTGATGCCCGGAGCCGAGTTTGTCGGCGAAGCCGTGCTCGACTTTTCCGCGCGTGCCGCAGCCGCAGGTGTTGCCGTGTACGCGCTGGATGAGTTGCCGAACAAGCGCTACGACGGTGACACTGCAGGTCGCGAGGGCTTTGCCTCCCTGGATGCAGCCGCGGTCGCCGGCATCAAGCTCCTGGCGACCACCGAGCTCGCAGACACACTTGCCAACACCGGCATACAGACCGTGGTTTGCGCCGAGCCCCAGCCCTGGCTGCGCGCACTGCGCTACGAGCGGGCGGGCGAGACCTATCTGATGCTCGTCAACGAGCATCCCAAGCAGGGTATCTCCACTCAGATTGCGCTTGCCGACGGCACACCCGTTGCAGGCGCGCGCCTCGATCTGCTCAACGGCACCGAGCCCGCCGCCTTTGACGGCACGCTCGAGCTGGCTCCCTACGAGAGCTGCATCGTGGTCCTTGGGGCTACAGGTTCCGTTGCTGTGGCAACCGCCGAAGACGAAGCCACATGCGTCGACGGGCCCTGGGCGGTTGCCTTCTCTGCCCCTGGCACCGATGCCTTTGGCGAGTCTGTTGAGCTTGCAGACCTGCACGACCTTTCCTCGGCCGAGTTCCCCGGCAAGGCCGGCACATTCCGCTACCAGGCTTCCTTTGTCCTGGGCGAAGCGGCCACCCGCACCGTCATCGACCTTGGCGAGGTCTTTGAGACCGCAACCGTCACCCTCGACGGCAAATCCCTCGGCACGCGCATCTGTCCGCCTTACTGCTTTGAGGCCGGCGCGCTTTTGGCCGGCGAGCACGCGCTTACGATCGATATCATCAACACCCTCGACCACGCCGTCCCCGACATGTTCGGCATGACCGAGCCCTCCGATCCCAGCGGCCTCTTGGGGCCCGTACGCGTGCTCGGGTAACGCCCCGGGCGCAAACGGCCCAACAAGGATAGCGCCCCTATGTTGAGCCCGCGCAGCGTCGAGCGGTCCGTCGTTCATAGACCGGCGGACCAAAACTCCCAGCCAAGCCGAACGTTTTATTTATCGCTATGATTGGTTTATCGCGACGCAAACGCATAGGAGCCATATGGATATCAGGCGAAAGATCACGCAGGGCAAAAGCCTCACCCCCACCGAGCAACAACTTGGGCGAACGGCCCTCGCCATGGGCGAGGATGTGCGCGGGCTTTCCATTAAGGAATTTGCCGCGTGCGCCAACGTTTCGGTCGCGAGCGTGCACCGCTTTTGCAAAAAGCTCGGCCTCGAGGGATTCAAAGACCTCAAGGTCGAGCTCATCCGCCAGGCGACCGAGGCGGGCAACCGGCGCGACGTGGACATCAACTTTCCCTTCGATGCCACCTCCACCCCTGCGCAGGTGATGGAGCGCATGGAGGGGCTCTACCAGACCACCTTGGCCGAAACGCAGGAGCTGCTCGACCCTGCACAGCTCGACCACGCCGCCAAGCTCATCATGCGCGCCGGCACCGTGGACATCTACACGGGCTCGCATAACCTATATCCAGCGGGAATGTTCCGCGATCGCCTGCTTTCCGCCGGCAAAAGCGCGACGTGCCACGACAGCGTCGAGGCGCAGGTGCGCACGGCGCTCGCCTCGGGTCCCGACCATGTGGCAATCATCATCTCCTACAGCGGCCTTGCCCCCAACCTCAAGGAGATCTTGCCGATCCTTAGCAGTCGACATGTCCCGGTCATCGTCATCGGCACGCCGTACTGTGCCCGCATTCACCCCGGCTTTGCCGCCTATCTCACGGTAAGCGACCACGAGAGCATGACGCACCGCATCACGCAGTTCGCCAGCCATATCGCCGTGCAATACGTACTCGATTCGCTCTATAGCAGCTACTTTGCCAAAGATTACGCCCGCTGCTCCGAGTTCTTAGAGCGCTCGTTCCCCTACACCCGCCTGCCCGGACTCAAGTAGCGACGAGCGTGGATTTTTGGACACTCAGATAACGAGCGTGGATAATCTCCCACTTTGAGCCCGCACACAGGCCAAAACCGGGAGATTATCCACGCTCATTTTGGGTCCCCTGGGAACGCATGAGGAGGGCGGATAGACAGCCGTTATTTGCGAGGCGTCAGCGACGTAAAGAGTCCGTGTTGGTTGCAGTAAAGATATATCCTGCCGCGCCCGGTAATATGGAAGCGCGGCTGCACCGATTGCTCTGGATAGAGCTTCTTAAAGCAGATGCCGTCCATAGTCGCATATGCCACAAAGCTAATGTAGTGATCCTTGGTCATGGGATGATCGAGCGTGACGTACCAATCGTCCTCGATGCGCTCGATGGAAAAGGCGTGGTCCGCGTCCGGCTCTTCGGCCTCCTGGGGAAACATCGTGGAGCCACAGCAGCTAAAGCTGCCTTCTCCGAGCGCGTGCACAACGTTTCCGCAGATAGGGCAAACGTAAAAGACGCCTTTGAGCATATTGCCTGCACGGTTGGCGTTGGCCCGAATGTCACCAGCCAAAAGCTCGGCCACGCTTATGCCGAGTCTCTGGGCCAAAGGCTCAACGAGGGAAATGTCGGGAAGGCCGCGGCCGGATTCCCACTTGCTGACGGCTTTATCGGTCACGCCAAGGCTTTCCGCCAGGGCGCGCTGGGTGAGGCCGCGCTCTTCGCGCAGCTGCTTGATGGCATGCGCTGCCAAAAAAGTATGGGAGGCATTGGTTTGCCGTGTCTGGTTCATGGGCTGTCCAATCAAATTGAAGAAATGGAGTGAACCGGTTCGACAGTCAGTATCCATTTGAAGGCCAGGCTCGACAACCTACGCTGCGTAGACATGCGCCAATCGAACGAGCGCGAATTTTTGGACGCTCATCCTGAGTAGTCATTTAAGAACGTCCCCAATGACTACTCATTTATGTCTGTCCCCAATGACTACCACGGCAACGCCGATGTTTTGGTAGCGACAGCGAAAACCCGCCAGAGCGAGCAAGGTGCCTTGAAACGAGGCGGCATTGATCTTTTGATCATGCCGCCGAAGTTGAAAGGCAGATTGCCGCTCTGGCGGGTTTGCAGCGTCGAGCCGTTACGCGGGTTGGTAAACCCGCGTAACTACTCCCGAGCTCCGTACTGCTCGTAGTAGGCGTCGATAGCGGTCTTGAGCTCGTCGTCGATGACGACTTTGCCGTCGATCTCGTGGTTGTAGAGGGTCTCGACGACCTCGGCCATGGAGACGATGCTCGCGACGGGGAAACCGTACTTGGCCTCAATCTCCTTCTGCGCGGTGGTCACGCCACCCTTGCCGACCTCCATGCGGTTGAGGGACACGATGAGGCCCTTGATCTCGACATCGGCAGCAGCCTTGACCTTGGGATAGGTCTCGTCGATGGACTTACCGCTGGTAGTGACGTCCTCGACCATGACCACGCGGTCGCCGTCCTGGGGCTCGTAGCCCAGCAGGTTGCCCTTGTCGGCGCCGTGGTCCTTGGCCTCCTTGCGATCGCAGCAGTACTTGACCTCCTTGCCGTACAGCTCGTGGTAGGCAATTGCGGTCACGACGGCCAGCGGAATACCCTTGTAGGCCGGTCCAAACAGCACGTCAAAGTCGTCGCCAAAGTTATCGTGGATGGCCTGGGCGTAATACTCGCCCAGCTTCTTGAGCTGATAGCCCGTCACATAGGCGCCGGCGTTCATAAAGAACGGGGACTGACGGCCGCTCTTGAGCGTAAAGCTGCCGAATTTAAGAACGTCGGACTCAACCATGAACTTGATGAACTCTTGCTTGTAAGCCTCCATGCGGGCTCCTCTCGTAATCGCGTACGTGCCTTCCAGTTTAGCGCAGGCAGGGCGCGTTGCGGGCGCGCTTTGGGGCCTCGGCATTCTGTAAAGGCTTTGTCAGGGGCAATGGTTTTCCAAACATTGGGGTTGACACGGCAAACCCCCTCATCAAGAATACGGGCGGATTGTAACGGGTACGAGATACCCAAAGCGCGCCGCGCCCGGCCTTAAGGAGGTGTGCCATGGAAGGCAGTCATAGTCGAAAAACCTGCATGTCGCCCTCGGCACGCCGCGAGGATTCCGCGCACGCATAAGCGCCAACAGCCGATCGTCAAAACCACCACAAAGGTGCCTGTCCCTTTGTGGTGGTTCGAAAGCATGACGTGAGCGACATCTAGGTTTTTTGAAGCACATACGACACGTACGCTAACTCCCTTCAACAAGGAGGACCCTATGCTGATGCTCAAAACCGCCACGGTACTCGAAGCCATCTCCAAGCGCCGCCGCACGGCGCGCCCCGCCGCTCATACCGGCATGTCCAAGAACACCATATTCGCCGCCACCCATAGCGCCGAGGATGCCCTCGTGCTGCTCGACGCCACAGCCGACGGCCTCACCGCCGAGCACGCCGCCGAGCGCCTGAGCGCCGTCGGCCCCAACACCATCGAAGCGCCGACCAAGACGCTCGCCCGCCGCATCGCCGGCGCGTTCGTCGATCCCTTCGCTGGCATCCTCGCCGCCCTCGCACTGGTCTCGCTCTACATCGACGTGCTCGCCGTGCCCGAGCTGCAGCGTGACCCCTCCACGGTCATCGTCATCGGCATCATGCTGCTGGTATCGGGCGGCATGAAGTTTATCCAGGAAGCCCGCAGCGGCAATGCGGCCGAGGCCCTTAAGGACCTGGTCTCCAGCACCTGCTGTGCCCTGCGCGACGGCGAGCGCGTCGAGATCCCCTTCGACGAGCTCGTCCCCGGCGATGTAATCCGCCTCTCTGCCGGCGACATGGTGCCGGCAGATGCCCGCATCATCACTGCGCGCGACCTGTTTGTGATCGAGTCCGCACTCACCGGCGAGAGCGAGGCCGTCGAGAAGACCGCTGCCATCACCGTCGTCGAGGGTGCCGACGGCTCCGCGCTACCACTCTCTGCCTGCAAGAACATCGTCTTTACCGGCACCTCCGTGCAAAACGGCACCGCCATGGCGCTTGTCGTTGCCACCGGCTCGGACACCTACCTGGGCGGCATCGCCAAGATACTCAACGGGCGCGGCGAGAAGAGCGCGTTTGACCGCGGCGTCTCGAGCGTCTCCATGTTGCTCGTACGCCTCATGCTCGTTATGGCGCCGGCCGTCTTTGCCATCAACGCCGCCACCAAGGGCAACGTCATCGACGCGCTGCTGTTCGCCACGAGCGTGGCCGTGGGCATCACGCCGCAGATGCTTCCCGTCATCGTGACCACGAGCCTGTCGCAGGGCGCCAAGGACCTCGCCCGCCGCCAGGTTATCGTCAAGGAGCTGCCGGCGATCCAAAACCTCGGTGCGATGGACGTCCTGTGCTGCGACAAGACCGGCACCCTCACCGAAGACCGCATCGTGCTCGAGCGCTACCTCAACACCGACGGCAACGAGGATGCGCGCGTGCTGCGCCATGCGTTTTTGAACAGCTTCTTCCAGACCGGCCTCAAAAACCTTATCGACCTGGCCGTCATCGACCGTGCCGATGTGACGCCCTCGACCGTCGTGCCCGATTCTATGCTGGGCCAGAGCCTGCGCGACCGCTATACCAAGGTCGACGAGGTGCCCTTCGATTTCTCGCGCCGCCGCCTGAGCGTAGTTGTCGCCGACGCCCAGGGCAAAACCCAGATGGTCACCAAGGGAGCTGCCGAGGAAATGCTCGAGATCTGCTCCTTTGTCGAGGTCGATGGCGCCGCCCAGCCGCTTACCGAAGATAAGCTCGCCCAGATTCGCAAGCAGGTCGCCGGGCTCAACGCCGAGGGCCTGCGCGTGATTGCCGTGGCGCAGAAAACCAATCCGCGCTGCGTGGGCGAGTTTGGCATTGCCGACGAATGCGACATGGTGTTGATGGGCTTTTTGGCCTTCCTCGATCCGCCCAAGGCGAGTGCCGCGGGCGCCGTCGCCACGCTCGAGGCCAAGGGTGTGGCGGTCAAGGTCCTGACCGGCGACAACGACCGCGTCGCCGCCACCGTCTGCGAACAGATCGGTATCGACGCGAGCAACGTCTTGCTCGGCTCCGAGATCGATGCGCTCGATGACGCCGAACTTGCCGAGCGCGCCGAGAACACCCACCTCTTCGCCAAGCTCTCGCCACTGCAGAAGGCGCGCCTGGTGCGCGTCATGCGCGAGCTGCTCGACCACACTGTGGGCTTTATGGGCGACGGCATCAACGACGCCGCCGCCATGCGTGCGAGCGACTGCGGCATCTCGGTCGATTCGGCCGTCGACATCGCCAAGGAATCCGCCGACATCATCTTGCTCCAGAAAGACCTGGGCGTGCTCGAGCGCGGCATCATCGAAGGCCGCCGCACCTACGGCAACCTGCTCAAGTACCTCAAGACCACGGTGAGCTCCAACTTTGGCAACGTGCTATCCGTGACCGTCGCGAGCCTGTTCTTGCCATTCTTGCCCATGAGCGCTCTGCAGTTGGTGCTGCTGTCGCTGGTCTACGAGATCGTGTGCATCGCGCTGCCGTGGGACACCGTCGATGACGCCTGGACTGCCCGTCCGCGCGCCTGGGATGCCGCGTCCATTAAGGGCTTTATGCTCGAGTTGGGTCCCGTGAGCTCACTGTTTGATATCGTGACTTTCGCCGCGCTCTTCTTTGTGGTGTGCCCCGCCGCCGTGGGCGCAAGCTGGGCAGAGCTTGCCGCTATAGGCGACGTCGCAGGCATGGCGGCCTTTACGGCGCTCTTCCAGAGCGGTTGGTTCGTTGAGTCCATGTGGTCGCAGACGCTCGTGATCCATATGCTGCGCTCCCCGCGCCTGCCGAGCCCGCGCGACCACGCCGCGCCCGCGCTGTGCCTCCTCACCGTGCTGGGCCTGGTGCTCGTCACCTGGCTACCGGCAAGCCCCATCGCCGATGCGCTGGGTCTCATGCCGCTGCCGCCAATCTTCTTCGCGCTGCTCATCGGCATTGTCGCCGCCTACATCGCGCTCACCCAGCTGGCCAAGCGCCGCTACATCGCCCGCCACGGCGAGCTGCTTTAGCACGGTGAGCCGCCACAGTAGACAGCCCAAGGGCAAAACCACCACAAAGGCGCCTGTCCCCTTTGTGGTGGTTTTGGTGCGCTACGAGGCATTGGTCAGGCGGCTCCAGAGTTCGTCAATATCGATTTGGTCGCCGCCGCTCAGATAACCGGTGTGAATAAAAGACTCACTATAGATATAGATGTCATGCGCGCTGTCGCCATCATCTTCGGTGTCGTAGGCCGAAATCACGTAACGGCTGCCGTCGAGCGCCTTGACCAGCCAATACACGGAATCGTCGATTGTGCACTTCTCCTGCACTATCGCCGCATCACCGATTGCGCCGGTGAGCGCACGATCGCCCGTCGTATAGCCACCCACCGAGAGCAAAATCGCCACGCTATCGTCTCCGCCGCCCGGCTCAAGTTCCTCGTACTCGGACTCCGAAAGCGGTATCGCGCTGTTCGCAAGTTCGTCCACATCATCCGAAATCTTAGAAAAGGTAAAGGCGAAAAGCCCCGCGTCATCGGCGGCACCGTAGCCCACGCTCTCGCCTTGCCACTCATAGTTTTGATGCTTGAGCAGGCGCACCAGGTCGGCGCCGTCCAAGTTGATCGCAGCATAGACCGTCACGTTGGCGTTGTCGTCTACACAGGCGGCGTCCGCCGTGGTCGCCTTCTTGGCACCGCCCGCGCCGCCCAATCCGCCCGAGCAGCCAGCCAGCGCACAAGCCAGCACGCCCGTGCCTGCCACAAAGGCCGCACGGCTCATCATCACTTCATTCATCATGTTCGTTCCTCGCTATGGTATTAGCCGCGTCGCACCTAGCCGAGCGCGCGTCCAGTCTTTTCCTGCCAAAATTCGTCTATCGTCGGAGCGCCACCGCCCTGGGTAAACGTACCGGTCTTGATAGCCTCCTCGGTAATGAGATCCAAGCGGTAGTCACCGTTTTCCATCGGACTCGCCATGGCAACGTGCCGCGCCATGTTGGAACCGTATACGCACGCGATCCATGAGCCCGAAGTAATCTGCGCCCGGTCCTCGACCGGCACGGAAAAGCCCGCGATAACATCCTCGCAGCTCGAATAGCCCGAAAGTTGCAGCGTGAACATCACGGTGCTTCCGGTGCCGCCCTTGTCGAGCTTTCCGATTTCGTCCTCGCCGAGCCATTCGGTCGCGCCGTCCTTGCTGATATTGCAGACGCTGAGCACATGTCCCGCCTCGTCCTCGTACATCTCGAGCGCGTCTTGCCAGGTATAGCCCTGCTGCGAGGCAAACTCCTGCAACTGCCAGCCCTTAAGCTCGAGGAGCGCCGCGATGCTGATGTTGCGGTGCGCATCCCAGCAATCATCCGACCACGTATCGAACGCATCCGCCGAGCCGCTGTCCGCGTCGCCGGAATCGCCCGACGTCGCACCCGCGTCCATCTTGTCCTTTACCGGGCGGTCGTCGTTAAAACCCGTCGCATCCTGCGTCCGCTGTCCGCCGCACCCCACAAGCGTCAGCAGCGCCGTTCCCGCCGCCGCGACAAATGCCGTGCGCGAAAGTACCGTCTCCCTCATCATTGTTCCTTTCCCGTTCTTTATCACCATGCCGAGAAACACATCCGGCATCGATTCACACATAACCCGCCTCACGCTATTGACGAGGCAGCTCCGTCCAGCCAAAACCGGGTTCAAAACCATCGCGTGTACCGATCACATCGCCCGAACCGTTGACCCAGGCCTGGTCGGCCATCACCGAGACCTCGACATCGGTGCCGTCGGGTCTGGCGTAATGGTTGACCCCGCGAATGGCATCGGAATACGAGGCGGCGCCCGTCCCCACGCCCGCGCTGGAAAAATTGGCGGCGCTGGCAGCCATATTCGCGGCGTGCTGACGGTCGCTGCGATCGAACCACGCCTGCTGGTAGCTGTCGAACGCCGCCTGTTGCGAGGCATGCATCTGTTGCCAGGCTGCAAACTGCTGTTGCTGCTGGGCAATGTTCATCTGCGTGCGTTGGCGCTGCTCAAGCACCATCTGTTGCTTTTGAGCTGACGCCTCGCGTGCAATCGCCGGATTGAGCCGCAGAGTCGACGCCATTGATGCAAGCGCCGTGGAGGCCGCCTCGTCCAGGCGACCTTCTGGCGCAACCAAACAGAAGCTGTCCCTGATACGCCACTGCAGCAGGTCGGCCACACCCAGCTCGAACGACGCTCCGTCCGGGCAACCGCCTCGACCCGTGGGCTGTTCTTGCGCGACGCCCTGTCCCGCCGCTGCCGCCGCCTGGCGCTCGCGCAGGCGCTTGCCCAAAACACCGCCGATCAGCCCACTCGAAAGGCCCGCGCCCAGCAGCGCCTCGGCCCCAGCGGCAACACCTTTACCCATAGAACCCGCGACGCCGCCGATTGAAAACATATAGCCCTCGACTTTGGCCGCCACCGCGAGCTCGGTGGGCACTGGAGCGCCCGTGAGCCGATATCGACGCATGCGGCACTCATAGACCACATCACTCGGTTCCATCGAAAAGCCCTGGATTGCAAAGTCGTTTGCCGCCTCGCGCTTTACGCGGGCACGCTCGCGCTCGATATCGACCGCCGCGCTCGATGGGTACGGTTGCTCGGCAACAACCTCTGCCCGCGCGCCCAGCCGTGCTGCACAGGCCTGAGCCAGCTCGTCGCAAGCTGCCTCCACGTGCACAAACACCTTGCGTTCGGTTTGCGTGGGGATACGCTTGGCAACGGCGCCCGCATCCACGTAGCAGAGCTCGGAGCGGTACATAATCCGCTCACCCATCGGACCCGCCGCCGTCACGCCAACCGAAATCGGGCAGTCGAAACTGCCGCTGCGCTCAAGATGCGCTTCTTCGATATGCCAGCCCCGCGGCAGCGCCACCTGCGCGAGTGCCTGGCCGCCAGAGGTATCGCATGCGGCATGAAGCTCAAGGTCACCGATGTGAGGCGCATCCGTCGTGGCTGCGTCACGAGACGACGCGACGCCGGCAGTCTCCACCGGCGCATCGGCCGGCGCGTCCACACTCGGGTCGCCGCCTTCGTCCGCATCGTCATCGGCAGTCGCCCCATCTGTAGCCCCCACGGCGCCCGAGTAGCCCACAACGCCCTCAAGTCGGACGCCGCACCCCGGGCAAAATCGCACCGGCACGCCGGCGACCCGAGGCAGCTGCGCCCCGCACGCCGGGCAGAATCTCAAGTCACTCATCCCGTACATCCCTAATTTCGTTAGCTGTTTTTGATTGCGGCAAGCTGCCGCCATAACTCATCGGCACCGTTAAGTCGATACGCCGTCTTATCGAGCACGATGTTTTTGCCCTCAAGTTCTACCGATTGCTCCGAGCCATCCGTATAGACAAAGACGAGCGTTCGGCCGGCATCGCTCGTCCGCTCATCCACCGCATCCCCCACGGTGCAGCCATCGAGCGCGGCAAAAGTCGATGCGACCAGTTCGTCATCGTCGGTCTCATAGGCCGTCCGCGCCTCCCCGTCCTCGATAAGCTTGACCGCCACCGGAACGGCAGCGCAATCGTTGAGCGACACTTGCGCGGCAGTCTTTCCCTGAGCGCCATGTTCGCCGGCAACGTAAACTCGCATGAGTGTCACCGCCGCGGCAAAGACCACCACGGCGATAAGCGCGCCCGCAATTTTATTAGACGCGCAACCCCGAGACGCCATAGGTGCACCCCCTCCGTTCTGCTCTGCTCAGCATCACATTCATATGCCTTTGAGCACCAAAACGGCAGGTGACAAATGTCTCATATTCATATTTTTGCAGGTAAAAAACCACCACAAAGGTGCCTGTCCCCTTTGTGGTGGTTAGCTAGTCTTGGGGTGTCCAGGACCAGAAGAAGTTGATGAGGGCTACGCGCGAGGAGGCACCGGTCTTTTTGTTGATCGAAGCGATGTGGCGATAGAGCGTGGAGCGCGAAAGGAAGAGTGCCGCCGCCACGTCCTGCACGCTGTCGTCCGAAACGACCAGCGCCTCCAGAACATCGCGCTCGCGCTTGGTGAGCCCAAAGGCGGCAACGAAGCCATCGATCCGATCGTCAAACGAAAGTTCCGGCGCCTCCAGGGGCACCGTGTCGGCCTGGCCGGGCTCACAGCTCACGCCAAGATCGTCGGTGGCAAGCGCCAGCCCGCCGTGCGTCGCCTCGCCCTCACCGTCTTGTCTAAACTGCCCTAACAGCGAAATCGCGATGCCGACAAACAGCACGAGCACGACGCTCACTGCCGCCAGCACGTTTTGACTCGAGATAATCGCCACCGCCGGAGCCGTCACGAGTATCGAGCAAACGTTGTTGATAACACGGCCCATGCACGGCCACAGATACGCCCAGCGGGCATACATCGAAATCGCGGCGAACTTCGCGGTGAAGAACACCACGAAAAAGCCCGTGCCAAGGTAAAAGATAATCGTGGCGGCAAGCGTGTTGCCACCGTTGCCATCGGTGATAAGCACAAAGAACGAGAGCGTGGACAGCATGGCGGCGCACGTCATGATGATATTCATATACGAACGCCCACGCAGGTCATACAGGACGCCGGCGGCAAGGGCGCTCACAACCAGCAGCAAGCGCGGCCAGTCGCCCAGATCGATAGCGCCAGCGGCATGCGAGGTCGTAAGGCCGGCATTGAGGGCCGCGAACACGCCGGTGAGGCAAGCGGTCGCCACCGTCAGACGCACCACGGCGCCCTGAAAGGCCGCCTTTGCCTCGGGGTCATCGTGCCACCTGGCGCCACGCTCCGACGCATCGACCGATAGCTCGGCAATCCCGACCTCGAACTCGGGCGCAGGCTCATCACGCAATTTAGCGCAGCGGGCACCGTGAAGCAGCCCCACCAGCGCGATCGCACAGGCAATGAGAACAGACTGCTGGGGAATGCCCGCAGGCATCACCATATGGTTGAGCACCTGCACCAAAATGCCCGCAGCATAGGAAACCGCCACGGCGCGCGCCAGGCAGGGCGTCTGCGCAAAACGCCGCGCAAGATTGGCATGGGCGGTCGATCCGCAATAGCCCAGGGCGCAGCACGCCACCAGGCCGCCGGCAATTACTACCTCAAACCGCACTGCCATAATCATCAGCAGCAACGCCGATACCAACAGCACGCCCGTAATATCGCTCGTCGCATCGATCGTCTGGGGACGGCGATAGTACAGAAATGGGCGCACGAAAAAGCCAATCACGCTCGCGCCGACAACGATGCTCTCGTAGATGACGACCTCACTCGATGGCACGAACTCGGCCATGCGCGCATCAAAGAAATACTCGCACGCCAAAAACGTGAAGAAGAACAGCGCTAGGCACAGAATCTCCCGCATGCCCCGGCGCAAATATGCGGTTGTGTCTCCCAGGTCCCTCATGGTAACCCCCACCCGCTTTGTTGTCCGGAACACCATTTTAATAAAGAACCAATCTCAATATCGAAGCCAAGTTCGAAATGTTGCAAATTCGACCCCAGCCGTCCGCATGACGCCGCGATTTTGAGCCGCATGACCCAGAAGGGGCGCGCGCGGCTTGCAGCTCGACAAGGAGTGCCCTCCAACTGCCACTCATTTAAGCACTCATTTAAGTACGTCCCCAATGAGTAAACAAAGAGTGCGACGGAACGGCTCCCCTTGGCAGCTTAAAGCTGTCATACAGGAACCATTCCGTCGCACCCTAATGAAAGGGACTGGGTTGTAAATGTTGGAGAAGAGCCGTTAGCGCCCGGGGGTCAGGATCACCAGGGCGTCGTGCTCAAAGGGATGCTGAGCCACGCGCACGGTGCCGTCACCGTTGTCGCGGACGGGCAACTTGGCGATGCGCTTGTCCTCCATGTCGAGGACCGTTGCCGTCCAGTCACGCGCGCCGTCGAGCTTGAACTTGAGCGCCGTGGTACGCGGCAGGTACGTGACGACGCGATCGCCAACGCGCGCCACACGAATGGCCTCGCGCGCGTCATCGATCAGTTCCTGCGCCGGAACCACGGCAAGCGCGTCGTCACCAGCCGTAGCACCCAGGCCGGCAAGCACGTGCTCGATCGCGCCAAAGTCCCAAACGCCCGCAAACTGCAGACACTCCTGCCAGCGGAACGGCATATCGAAGCCCTCGCCCAGCACCGAGCCCTGGCTCTTGCTGGTCTGCCAGTTCCAAACGCCGTGCGCGCCATAGGTCACACCCGCGCTGGCGCCGGCAAGGATCGACGACCACACGCTCGCACGGCAGTCCTGCGCGGTGAAGCGCCAGTACACATTGCGCGAGGCGCCCATCTGCTCGTAGCAGGGCTCGGAGTTGACCATCGGCTTTTTGGGATAGTTGGCGATAAAGTCCTGCGGCAGGCGCCAGGCCTCGGGCTGGCCCTCGTAGTTGTGGCCGGGCTGGAACATGTAGAAGTCCAGGCGGTCCAGGTACTGTGACGGAATGGTGCGGTTGCCGCGGTTGATATGCATGGTGCGCAACGCCTCGGGCGCGCGCTGGACGACTTCGTCGAGGGCATCCTCGTAATAGGCGATCGCCTCGTCGCTGGTAAAGTCGGTATCGCCCGTCACCACATAGACGAGGTCGAACTCGCCCAGGTTCTCGACGACGCGGGCAACGTGGGCGCGGACCTCCTCGCGCGGCATAACCTCGGCACCGCAACGCTCAGCAATCTTGGCACCCCAGGTACCGGGCACGTAGTTGCACCACATAAGCACGAGTGCCGGACGAATGCCGTGCTCGACGGCAGCGCGGCACATGGCAGCAGCGCGGTCCCAGTACGCCTGGTTGGGACGGGACCAATCAAAATGCACGCCGTCCTCGCTGGCATAGGGCCAAATGCCCAGATCGGGGCAGCAGCGATCCCACTGCGGCAACGTGTTGATCTGCAGCACGTTCATGCCCTGCTCGGCACGGCGGGTCAGGTAGTAATCCCAGTCGTTCTCGGCGATGCTCGTAAATGCGCTCCAGCACGTATCGGCAAACCAGAAGAACGGTTTGCCCTCGCACAAAAAGCCATCCTGGCGACCGTTGACGGTCAGCTTTCCCAAACTCATCTGCATGTCCTTTCGTTTGATAAAGGATTTGCGAACCGCCGGGGGCTTTCGCGGCAACCCCGCGCGAAAGCCCCCGCCGCTTGGCAAACCATCGCGGGCGAATACCGTCCGCCCCATCAGTCTACCTTGCAAGAAGGGCCCCGCCGGGCTTACGCCTGACGGGGCCCTGTCGTGTAGGTGAGGTCATATGTGACCGAACGGTTTGGCCTTAGGCCTCCATCTCGGCGAGCTCCTCCTTGGAGAAGCCAGTGGCAAAGACGACGGCAGCGGCGATGACAAAGGAGATTGCCATACCGACGATAGCCCAGACGGTGTTCATCTGGCCACCCTGCAGGTAGTTGGTGAAGACCAGGAAGTTGGAGGCGCCGCCGGCCAGGTAGTAGGTAACACCCATGAGGCCGGAGAACACCGCGCCGATGGCACCGCCGATGAACATGCCGAGCATGGTGCGACGGAAGCGCATGAGGATACCGAAGAGCGCGGGCTCGGTGACGCCGCCGGCGATAGCGGAGATGACGTAACCCAGGGCAAGACCCTTCTCGTCGGGGTTCTTCATCTTGAGGAAGGCACCGAAGGCGCAGCCCCAGACAGCGGCCATAGCGCAGTTGGTGGAAACGAAGACGAAGGGATCGTAGCCGGCGGCGATGATCTGAACCTGAGCGAGCAGGATGACGGGCATGTGCATGCCGCAGACCACGAAGAGCTGCCAGAAGGCGCCGAGGATGGCCATAACGATCAGGATACCGATACCGCCAAGGTCAGCAAGACCAAAGAGGGCGTTGGCGATGAGGTTGCCGAGCTCGTTGCCGATCGGGGCAAGGACGATGAAGGCGATGGGGATCGTGACAATCATGGTGCAGAACGGCGTGAAGACCGTGGACAGCACGTCGGGCATGACCTTCTTAAAGAACTTCTCGATGAAGTAGAGGACCGGCACCGAAAGGATGATCGGCAGGACGGACTGCTGATAGTTGGCAGCGGCGATCTGGAAACCGTAGACGGAGATGATTCCGCCACCCTCCTGGGTAGCGACGCTGACGACAGACGGGGCCATGAGAGCGCCGCCGAGGAGCATACCGAGCACCGGGGTGGCGCCGAGCTTCTTAGCGGCGGCATAGCCCAGGTAGATGGGGATAAAGGTAAACGTGGCCTCGTACAGGGTGGTGTAGAGGAACGTGTAGGTCGGATCGGTATCGGAGATAACGCCGAGCATGGTGGGGCCAAGAACCGCAGCGATGGTGCGGAACAGACCGCCAGCCATGAGCAGCGGGATCAGCTGGGTCATGGAGCCCGACAGATAGTCGAGGATGATATTGGGCAGGTTCTTGATATCGAACTTCTCCTTGGGAGCGTCGAGGTTCTCGTCGACCGCGGCACCCTGCTTGACGCCGGAGATGGCGACGAACTCGGCGAGCACCTTGGGCACGTTCTGGCCGATGATGACCTGGAGCTGGCTGCCGGCGAACTGGCAACCCAGAACACCCTTGACCTTCTTGATCTTCTCCACATCGGCCTTGTTGTTATCCTTGAGCGTCAGACGCAGGCGCGTCATGCAGTTGGTGGCGACGGTAACATTCTCCGCACCGCCCACGAGCTCGAGGACATCGGTGGCAATCTGCTTGTTATCTACTGCCATGGGACCCCTCCCCATATCTTCGTGTGCCAGCCCCCTTGGGCTTAGGCACGCCTTTGGCCCGGCGACTATAACCCCTTACGGTTGCCGGACCCTTGGATACGCTGTCGTAAACAAGGTGTTTACTGAACGTTTACGGGCTTTAGTTTACACGGAGCGCCGAATTTATGGCAATTTTGCCGTCTACAGTCCGGTGAACGGTAGGAAATCGGGGGTGAACGTATTTGAATGGCGGGAGATGGTCTCTTTGACCCTCTATTGATATATAGCCATTTACGTGGGATTTTTTTGATGAACACCTCACTGATCTGTTAACTCATCAACAGAATCCCTGCTAGAAGCTAGTAAACATATGTTTAGTAGTTCACGACGTGTTCAATTTTGCCGTTTACCGAGTTCATCTGGTTATTCTTCAATTCTAGATTATACTAAACATGTTTAGTTTGTATTGCCGCAGATGCCAGGCATTCGCGGCGCAAGGGAGGCAGCTCATGGAACTCAAATTGTGTACCTACGCAACCGTCACCACCTTGGGCGACTTTGGCCCCTGGATCAGCAAGGTCGTACTCGACCTGCCCTGCACCGTGCGCGCCAACGACATCGACGCGAACACCTTCCATATATATGTAGAGCGTCACGAGCGCTCGGGCGATGTTCTGATGCGCAAGGAACGCGGCGCCGACCATGCCGCGCCCTCCGTGGGTTACATCGACATTCTCGCCGCATATCCGTGCGACGAGAACGGACGTAAGCTCGCCGTGGGCACCCATGTGGCGCTCGAGGTCGCCGAGCAGCGCCTGACCAAGACCATCGAAGGCGGCGTCATGGGTTCGCGCATGCTCGATGACCAGCTGCGCATCACGCAGCTCACAGCTCTTCCCGGCAACGACGGCGACGATCCCACCAGCGGCTTGGTCTTCGATGCCTGTCGCGGCAACATCTGCCCCGCGCTCAAAGGCTGGAGCAACGCCACGCAAAAGACCGCCGTCGACGGCATCGCGCTCGAATACGGCTTCTTTGAGCCCAGCTTTAAGGCCGAAGACTCGGCATGCTTCAACCCCTTTGCGCCCGAGGCGACGGTCGTGCCCCAAAAGGCACCGCTCGTGGTGTATCTGCACGGCGCCGGCGAGGGCAAGGGCGCCACGCAGGGCGAAGGCGCCACGCGCGCCTATATCGGCAACCGCGTGACGGCCATTAGCCAGGCGCAGATCCAGCGCTACTTTGGCGGCTTTGCCTGGGTGCTCGTGCCGCAGTCGCCCACGTTTTGGATGGACAACGGCGTCGAGCAGCTTGGTCACTCCAACCAGAGCATCTACTCCCCCGTGCTCAAGGCGCTCATCGATGAGTTTGTCGCCGAGCATGCCGACCGCATCGACACCGACCGCATCGTGGTCGCCGGTCTTTCCAACGGCGGCTTTATGACCCTGCGCCTGTGCGCCGACTACCCCGATTTCTTCGCCGCGGGCCTTCCCTGCTGCGCCCCGTGGTACAACGCCACGGACGAGGACGTAGCCGCGCTCGCCAAGACGCCGCTGTGGTTTACGCACTCCAAGGGCGACGAGCTCGTGCACCCGCAACAGACCGTGCTGCCGCTGTTCGCGCGCCTGCGCGATGCCGGCGCCAACGTGCATCTCACCTACTTTAGCCATGTCGAGGACCTGACCGGCGTGTATCGCGAGGCCGACGGCTCGGCCAAGAAGACGTTCAACCACGGCGTGTGGATCCACCAATTCAACGACCTGTGTTATCAAGACTTCGACGGGGGCAACGTACTCATCGACGGCGAGCCGGTGGGCTGCTGGGAGTGGTCGGCCAGGGTTTCGAGGTAACCATCCCATCGGGGGCTCTGACCTTTAGTTTTGTAAACGTCCTCGCGCATGAGCCCCGCTTATCCTGCTCCTTCGGAGCATCGGATAAGCGGGGCTCGCGCTGCGGAATGTTTACAAAACTAAAGGTCAGAGCCCCCTAAGTTAACGTTGTTCGAAACGCTGGTCGGCCGCTTCCGGCGGGCCGCCGGGTCGCGGGCGATGGGGGCGTGGGTCCCGTCTTGCCTTGCGCGTAACTGGCTGAATTGATTTTGATTGGAGCTGTTCCTATGTCCCAGAAGTTGACTCGAGTGATTGTTACCACTGATATGGAAGTCGATGATATGAACTCACTTGTTCATTTGGCTCTGTATCTCAACTTGCTTGATGTTCAGGCTGTGGTGTATACGGCTTCGCAGTATCACTTTCTTGGGGATGGGGTTCATACGCTCGGCGAGGTGAATTCGCATTGGCGGACCAAAGGGCGGCGCTCTTATGAGTGGGCTGTTGTGCCTCATGAGCCCGATCCGCCAGCCGGCGAGCTTCGTGAGTATCGGCCGTTTCCCGAGCATTGGATTGAGAGTCTCTGGAGTAATGAATATGCCCAGGCTTGGCCGCAGTTGCAAGCAAATGCCGCCGCTGCCGGTGAGCCGCCGTTTCCCACGCCCGCCCAGATGATCGAGCGCACCTTTGTGGGAAATGTTGCCTTTGAGGGTGATGTGACTGAGGAAACTGAGGGGTCTCGCGTAATTGCGCTGGCGATTCTGGATGATGATCCGCGTACGTTATGGCTGCTCAGCTGGGGTGGTATGAATACGATCGTTCGCGCCCTCATGAGTATTGCCGAGCGCTATCGCGCCACGCCCGAGTGGCCCGCCGTACAGCAGCGGGTCTATCAGAAGGTGCGCGTGATGGGCGTTGCCGATGGTGTGGGGCAGGATAACTCGTGGCTCGACCATGGGCGCGAGCTCTTTCCCGAGCTCATCTTTTGGCGTACGCCCTATATGTATGGCAACTATTTCGACGCCAAAACAGCTCAGCCCGATACGCTGCCGCTGTTTAAGGCTCCTTGGCCCGAGCAGAATCTCACGCAGGGCAACGGCCCCCTCATGGCGCGCTATATGTTCTATGGCGATGGTAAGGTCTACGAAAACGAGCCCGAGCGCTTTCAGTTTGGCAAGCATGCCCGTCTGGATTGGGGCCTAGAAGGCATGCCCGCGGTGCAGTTTGAGCGCGGCGATTTTATGGCCGAAGGCGACAGCATGACCTATATTCCGCTGCTGCCGTTTGGCCTGCGCGGTATTGACGACCGCGACTTCGATACGCTACTCGGCCGCATGTTTCTTGATGGACACCCCGATGCGAAGGCGCCCGCCGATTTTGCCTCCATCAGCACGCCCGCAGACGACAATCTCAATCCCTACCTGCGTGCCTATCAGGAAGACTTTGCCGCCCGCGCGCAATGGTGTGCCCATGATCCGGCAGCCTGCTCGCATCCGGCGCATGTTGTCGAGGTCACGGCCGACCGCAGCGCCGCAGCCGGCGAGCGCATCGACCTTGCGGCGACCATCGTCGACCCCGACGGCAGGGGCTTCGATGCGCATTGGGATGTCGCCGTAGACCCGTCGAGCTATGCAGGCGTCCAGGATCTGTCGCTATGGCAAGAATGCACGGAGGATGCCACTTTCATCGTGCCCGCCGACGCACGACCCGGCGACCGCTTTGTGCTCACCCTCACCGTGCAGACGCGCGCCGAGTGCTCCTGCACCCGCTACACCCAGGTCGCCGTGACTGTGGCATAGCAAGGGCGACGCCCACATTCGACAAAGAGTGTCCCCAGGCGCCAAACGAGCGGGGATTTTTGGACACCCAAACAACGAGAGCGGACAATCTCCCACTTTGAGCCCACAAGCAGGCCAAAAATGGGAGATTATCCACTCTCATTCTGCGGGTACTCATTGGGGACGTACTTAAATGAGTAGTTTCACTCATTTAAGTACGTCCCCAATGACTAGTCAAAAATGGGCCATGTGTCCCAGTTGTGGAGACTCGTTGAGCCGTCTGGGTATCGTGAAAGGCTGCGCACTCCCCCATCATCAAAAGTGACACACGCTACCAGTTGATGGGAGGCAGCCATGGGCTTCTTTGACAAGATGTTCGAGAAGAAAGAGTGCGCGATTTGCGGTACCGAGCTGGGACTTCTAGGTAAGACAAAAATCAATGAAGGCTACCTGTGCAAAGAGTGCGCCGGCAAGCTCTCCCCCTACTTTCACGGCTATCGCTCCAGCACTGCGGACGATATCCGCGAGCAGCTCGCCTACCGCGAGGCCAATGCCGAGCGCCTGGCGTCGTTCAACCCCACGCGCACGCTTTCTGCCGGGCGCACCAACATCATGCTCGATGAGGACGCGGGCCTGCTGATCATCACCTCGCAGAGCCGCTGGCGCGACGCCAATCCCGACATCATCGAGTTCTCGCAGGTACTCGGCTGCGATATGGATATCGACGAGCATCGCACCGAAATCTATCGCGAGACCGAGGACGGCGAGCGCGAGAGCTACAACCCGCCGCGCTACGACCTGGATTACGACTTTAATCTGACCATTCACGTCAACACGCCGTACTTTACCGAGATCAACCTGCGCGTAAACGACTCCACCATCGATCAGCGCGGCTCCATCGAATACCGCGAGGCCAAGCGCCAGGCAACCGAGGTCCGCGACGCGCTGGTGCAGCTGCGCCAGGAGACGCGCGACAGCGTCGTGGCCGCCAAGGCCCCCAAGACCGCGGTGACCTGCCCCTTCTGCGGAGCCACCACCATTCCCGATGCCAGTGGGCGCTGCGAATACTGCGGCGGCGCCATCGGCGCATAGCCTCCGGCACGGAAAGGACCGATCATGGCCTTCGAGAGCGTCAACTATCAGTGCCCTGCCTGCGGTGGCCCCCTGCATTTTGCAAGCGCCGAGCAAAAACTCGTCTGCGACTACTGCGATTCGCGTTTTGAAGTCGAAGAAGTCGAGGCTCTCTATCGCGAGCGCCAGGACAAGGCAGATGCCAAAGCCGATGCCGCAGCCGCAGCTCCCAAACCTGCTGCCGACGATGCCGTGCAGGAGCTCGCCCAAAACGCCGGTTACATCTGCTCGTCGTGCGGCGCCGAGCTCGTGTCCGACGGCACCGTCGCCGTCACCACCTGCCCGTACTGCGGCAACTCCGCCGTGGCGCCTGGCCAGCTCTCTGGCGACTTCTCGCCCGACCTGGTGATTCCATTTAAGCTCGGGCGCGACGACGTCACGGCCGCACTCAAGGAACACTACAAGGACAAAATCTTGCTGCCCAAGAGCTTTGTCACCGGCACCCACATCGACGAGGTCCAAGGTGTCTACGTGCCGTTTTGGCTCTACGGTGCCCGCGTTGACGGCGAAGTGTACTTTGACGCGACCAACGAGACCGTGACCGAGGAATCCGACCGCACCGTCACGACCACCGACCACTACGATGCCTATCGCAAGGGCAATATCTCGTTTAGGCGCGTGCCCGTCGACGGATCGTCCAAGATGCCCGACGGCCACATGGACGCCATCGAGCCGTTTGACTACGACGCGCTGCGTCCGTTCTCGGTCGCATATATGCCCGGCTACATCGCCAACCGTTACGACGAGGACTGCGAGACCTGCAAGGCGCGCGCCGAGCGCCGTATGGAAGAAAGCACGATCTCGGCCCTGCGCGAGACTGTCGTCGACGAATACGACGATGCCACGGTCGAAAGCAAGCAGCTCGACTACACCTGGGAAGACAGCGACTACGCCCTGTTCCCCGTCTGGATGCTCTCCACCTCGTGGAACGGCAAGAGCTACCTGTTTGCCATGAACGGCCAGACCGGCCGCTTGGTCGGCGAGCTCCCCTGTTCCAAGCCCAAGCTCGCCATCGCCTCGGTGCTGTTCTTTGTGATCGGATTTGTCCTCTCCCAGATTCTCTTTATGGGCGAGAACGCCTTCGATCCGGATTACCTCGCCTTTGATATCGAGGGCATCCTCATCAACATCATCGCGCCGCTGATCATCGTGATTATCGGAGACGTGCTACTGGTAGGCCAGCTCAAGACGGCCAACGAGGCCACCCACGCCGACGAGTACTGCGGCGAGCTCGACCTGACCGAGAAGCACGACACCTTCAGCCACACCGAGACCACCGTTGTCATGAAAGACGACAAGGACGACTAAGCAATCCAACCAATACCACCCGGCCTTTGACGAGAAAGGAAGATCACCATGGGACTCTTGAAAGCTGGATTGGGAGCTGCCGGCGGCGTCATGGCCGACCAGTGGAAGGAATTTATCTACTGCGAATCGATGCCTGCTGACGTCTTGGCCTGCAAGGGCAGCAAACGCACCGGTGGCCGCAGCTCCAACACGCGCGGCGAGGACAACGTCATCTCCAACGGCTCCGTCATCGCCGTCAACGACGGCCAGGGCATGCTCGTGGTGCAAAACGGCAAGATCATCGAAGTCGCGCTGGAGCCTGGTGAGTTCGTCTTCGATACCGGCAGCGAGCCGAGCGTCTTTAGCGGCAACCTGGGCGATTCCATCAAGGAGACCTTCGCCAATATCGGCAGCCGCTTTACCTTTGGCGGCGACGCGGGCAAGGACCAGCGTGTCTACTTCATCAACACCAAGGAGATCATCGGCAACAAGTACGGCACCGCCTCGCCCGTGCCCTTCCGCGTGGTCGATAACAACATTGGCCTGGACGTTGACATCTCCGTGCGCTGCAACGGCGAGTACTCGTACCGCATCACCAACCCGCTGCTGTTCTACACCAACGTGTGCGGCAACGTGACCGATAGCTACACGCGCGACAAGATCGACAGCCAGCTTAAGTCCGAGCTGCTCACCGCCCTGCAGCCCGCCTTTGCCAAGATTTCGGAAATGGGCATCCGCTACAGCGCCATCCCCGGCCACACCACCGAGCTCGCCCGCGCGCTCAACGAGGTCCTCTCTGCCGATTGGCGTGACCTGCGCGGCGTCGAGATTGTGAGCTTTGGCGTCAACTCCATCGCCGCCTCGCAAGAGGACGAGCAGATGATCAAGGATCTGCAGAAGGCCGCGGTCATGCGCGATCCCACCATGGCGGCAGCCAACATTGCCAGCGCCCAGAGCGACGCAATGCGCGCGGCAGCCGCCAACCCCAACGGCGCGATGGCAGGCTTTATGGGCATGGGCATGGCAGGTGGCATGGGCGGCATGAACGCCAGCCAGCTGTTCGCCGCCGGCTAGGCACAGCAGCAGGCCGCCCCGCAGCCGGCTCCGGCACCCGCTCCCGCACCGGCTCCTGCCGCTGCTCCCGCGGCCGGCACATGGACCTGCAGCTGCGGCGCCACCAACACCGGCAAGTTCTGCTCCGAGTGTGGCAGTCCCGCACCCGCCCCGGCACCGGCCAAGTGGTTCTGCCCCAACTGCGGCAGCGAAAACGGCGGCAAGTTCTGCAGCAACTGCGGAACGCCCAGGCCCTAGCCCCTCTATCTGGTAATTGGCGGGGGATCCGCCACCCCCGCATTTGCTTCTATGGGTTTCGTTCGATAAAGGAGGACACCATGAAGACAACGTTCAAAAAGTCCGTACTCGCATTTCTGACATGCGTCCTTGCGCTCGCCTTTGCCCTGACGGGCTGCAGCGGCGGCGGCAAAGACCCCAAGGCCAACTTCGTCGGCAGCTGGGAACTCTCGGGTGGAACCCTGGAGGGCGAAGAACTGACCGATGAGTACATGAAGATGCTCGAGGATTGGGGTGTGCGCTGCGTCCTGATTCTCGATGAGGACGGTACAGGTGCCCTCGACCTGTTCCTTGAAGTCGTCGACCTTAAATGGGAGGCAAAGGACGCCACCACCGTAACCATCACCGCCGAAGACGAGTCGCATGACATGAAGCTCAAGGACGGCAAGCTCATCCTCGAAGAGGATGACGGCAATCTTGTCTTTACCAAGTCCGACAAGGACCTGTCCGGCACGGTGAAGAAGGATCGCGAGGCGGCCGAGAAGGAAGAAGAGATCGACGAGGCCGTCGAAGACGACGACGTCCAGAAGATTGAAATCTCCCCCGCCGTCACCGTTGCCGATGACGACCTGTGCACCATCACCGTCACCGAGAAGTTCAAGGACGAGTGGGGCGACATCGGTTTTGTCGTCAACATCACCAACAAGAGCGACAAGGACCTGACCTTCTACGCTCCTTCCGGCAAGACCAACGTCAACGGCACCATGAAGGAACCCTGGTTCTCGGCCCACCTGATGCCCGGCACCAACGCCACCGAGGAATTCACGTTCTCGAGCGGCGAGCTTGACAGCCTTGACGACCTGGTCAACACGACCATCGGCATCGACGCCTACCTGACCGATTCCTACGAGGACGTCGCCTCCTACAGCGCAACCATCGCGTAGCGGTAGACCACGACAGCCGCGGATTGGCGGACACATCCGCGCACACCAGACGGGGCCGCAGGAGATGATCCTGCGGCCCCGCCGCTTTATGCCGACAGCACTGCCCATACAAGCAGGCCGCCCGCCGTTTTTAGATGCGAAACGGTGGGCGGCCTATCTTTGCGGTGCCGGAACACGGGTGAGCGCATCGATTACGGGCGCTCCATGTTGGGAACGATGCTGCCCTCGGTCACCGCATGCACGGCAAGACGCATGATGTTGTCGTAGCCGGTCTTGCTCAGGATCTCCGAGATGCGGCGCTTGATGGTGCCCTCGCTCATAAACAGCTCGGCCGCAATCTCGCGGCGGCTTTTACCCTCGCAGGCAAGGCGCAAGATCGACAGCTCGACATCGTCGAGGGCCGCCGTGCCCGAGAAGATGCTCTCGGGCGGCTTGGGAAACGTGCAGTAACCCGCCAGCGTGGAGCGCATCACGGCGAATAGCTCGTCGATACCGACGTTCTTGTACACAAAGCTGTCGACGCCCGCCTCGCGGGCCTGATCGACAAAGGTGATCTCGGGCATGCCTGTCATGATAATGATGCGACACTCGGGCAGCTGCTCCTTGATGCGTGCCGCCGCCACGATGCCGTTTGAATCGTGTTCGGTGCACACGTCCATCAGTATCATGTCCGGGCGCTCCTTGAGCGCGACACCCAAGGCCTCGGAGGCATCGGCGATCGCGGCAACGACAGTCATATCGGGCTGGTCGCCAACGGAGCGCGCCAGGCTCTCGCGCAGGATGGCCTGATCTTCGACAATTAACACGCGGATCATGAGTTTCTCCTTTGGGACGTGTCGTTGGCGTTAAGCGGAATGGATACCGTAAGCGTAAAGGGCGGGGTGGCGTGGACCTCTAGGCTGCCACCCAGATCTTGCGCGACATGCCTCATACCTGGGATACCCGTTCCCTCGCGATACGATACGGGGGCCGGGGACCCGTCGTTAGAAATCGTCATGTGCGCGACGGCGTCAGCATCCGTCCCCTCCTGCCACAAGCGCACATGGACCCGATGCGCCTGCGCATGCTTGGTGGCATTGGTCGAGGCTTCGCGGATAATCTGCAAAAAGGCTGCCGCGACACGCACGTCGCTTGGCAGCTCGCCCTCCACATCGATCTGCACGCTCACCAGGCCAAAGGCATGGACGATATCGCCCAGTTGCTCTGCCGGTTCGGTGTCGCCCCCGCTGCGCAGATCGGCAGCGATTGAGCGCAGCAGCGGGTCGATCTGCTCGAGTGACTCGTCATCCAGGCGCCCCTCCTCCAAATAGCGATGGAGGATGGACAGGCGCTGGCCGATCACATCGTGCACGCGGGAACGCATGCGCAGGTAGGCCGCATTGTCGGCAACCTTTTTGACTTCTTCGATCTGGGCCTGGAGCTCTTGGCCCGCAAGCTCAAGCAGGTGGTTGGCCTGCGCCAGGCGGTCATGCGCATGCGCATACTCTGTCACATCCAGACCGATTATGCGCTCGAACGAACGGCCCGAGACCATAACGCCATCGCACACAAACAGGCGAATCTCGGCGGGAGAAACCTCGACCACCGCACGCGCCTCACCAAAGCGGTCCAGGTTGATCCGCACGCTGTTCTTACCGCCTCCGGGCATTTGCATGCTGAGCTTGCGCAGGTCGTTCCATGTACCGCTCATATCGCCTAGGTCGGTGGGCATATGAAGCTCCACCAGGTTTTTGCGCATGCAGCGGTTCATGAGCAGTGGACGGCCCCTCGAGTCCAGATACAGGATGCCCACGGGAATCACGTTGATGGTTTCGATCGTCGAGAACGCGGTGATATCCTCCTGGCGGTTACGGACGTCCATCAAGAGCGCCGCGACGGAACGGAACAGGAAGAACGCTCCCTCTGCGATAAGGACAACGGCCCACACCGAGCCCATGGCAAAAACCACCGGCGGTGTCACGGCGCCAACAAGCAGCAGCTCGGCCAGCATGACAGGGCGACGATAGTGCACCATAAGGACCACGCCATAGGCAAAGATCGCGGCATTGAGCCACAGCACTCCGCCCATTGCCCTGGCGCAAACGTCAAGCGGCGCCACCAGATACGAGCCAGACGACGCGAATAAGATGAGCGCCGAAATCATCAGGTGAAGCACAAGGCTCGTCTCGTAGGCGCAAATCACCTTACGGTTATAGGACGAGCGGCGCGATGCGATGAGCGGGACGTGGATCATCTGCAGACACGCAGCCAGGGCAAAGATAACATCGAGCGCAACGATTTGGGGAAGGATGAACGAAATCTGCATCGTCACTCACCCGCCCTCGGCATCAAGACGATCATGCGCAGCTGGCCGGGCTCGCCCTCAAGGCGGTATGCCACGTTGCGCCCTTGCAGAGCGCTTTCGAGCTCTTGCGCAGCGGGCGTCTGCGAAAGATCTTCATCATCGTTGGAAAAAAGCGTGGCGCGCAGCTCGACACTGCACCGGTCATGGTCGCCCAAGTGATACATAAGCGCCGGATGGTCGGTGGTGTAGGCAAAAAACGCAAAGTCATACACGCAGTCGTACAGGGCGCTTACCGTACTGGCGTGCATCGGGCGCCGTATGGCGATAATCGAAGCGCAATCGACATCGATGGTGCGCAGGTCGCTTGCGAGCTCATTGGCAATGAGTTGAATGCGGTCGCGATCAAAACCGCTCTCCCCGTGCTGCGCCAACGTGAGCGACCCTTTGCGCTTGCAATAGGCGACGAGCATCTTGGCGCGCTGCAGCATGCGGTAACGCTCGTGTGAAGACGCCTCGTCGGTCAACGGTGGCAGCGAGCTCAGCAGGTCGTACATCTCTTCGAGCGCACGGGCAAGCGCCTGGTCCACGTCTTGGACTAGCAAGGTCTCGGCCTCTTGATCTGCCAAATGCGTCTTAAGGTCGTAGTCGGCGGCGAGCAGCTCGTTTTGACGCTGCAGTTCCATGCGACGATGCGTCAGCTCACGGTTAAGTTCGTTGAGCTCCGACACGTCTTGGGCAAGCAGGGCCGATCCGCCCAGCAGCGGAAAGGCACGGTACATCACATCGGGATCGGACGCCACGGCAAAGGCATGGGCGCGGCCGTGCTCCTGGGTCCGCAACTCCTCGCGCACGCCTACCGGCATTGGCTTTGACACTGGCGTGGCATAGACTTCCTGCAGGTCGCGCGTTAGAACTTTGAGGTCAAGCGGCAAGGTATCGAAGATGCCAGCAATGTCGTGATATGACGGAATGACACCGCAATCGAGACAGATTTCCATCGCCACCACGCACAGGACGCAATAGACGAGCGAAAAGTTGAGCCTCCATGCCCAGGGCACGCGCAACGCATACGAGATGGCAAAGAATGCGCCACCCAGTAGTACGAGCGCCGCCGTGCCCGAGAAACGCTGGATGCGAAAGGACGAGGACCGACCAACCAGGATAAAAAAGGCCACGAAGTCAAAGGCCGTCCACACCAGAACGGTACCGTAGCCCCAACCATATGTGTAATCGTTGCTCCAGGTTCCACTCGATCGATCGAAATGGAAGACCTGCTGATGAACATCGTTAGTAAGCACAAAGCCGATAAGCAGGACAGCCATGACCCACAAAACGGTGCGGTACCGACGCCCCATACGATGCTGTTCCAAACCCGCGAGGCGCAGACCGCACAGCTGGTAGATCAGCGGAATGAGCGTCATGGGCACGTAGTACAGGTACCACAGCACGGTGGCATAGAACGGCGTGAACGACTTATATTTGAGGATGACCTCGATCATCCACAGGGCACAAATGGCGGCGATGGCAACAAGGCGGCGGCGCAACACATAGTCCAGGCAGCGCAGATAGACCGATACGCCCCAGATCGAAAATGCAATTGCAGCGATAAGCAGCGGGAGAGAGCTCGAGTGGATGAGCGCATCCACGACCTCTTTGGACACCTCGCTATAGGCGGGCACGGCGTTAGAAAGTTTGGAGTCGAAGGCGAACAGCGCCGGCAAGACTGCCAAAAGCATGAGGAACAGTGCGGTGATGGCGCCGGCGATAGCAAAGACGCGGTGACGGCACACCTGATGCGTTATGCCAACCAGGAATCGCGGCATGGCGAAGAGCCTGCCGCCCCTGGGATCCGCCACGGGTGCGGATCGGGCGGCCGCGTGGCCGATATGTCGCTCGCGGGTACCCATAGTGCTTTTAGTGTACCGACAGAGAGGCCCAAAAATCGGGCCGCATGTCCCAAAATCCGCCGACGGCAAAGGGTGTCCCCAGGGGCCACTCATTTAAGTACGTCCCCAATGAGTGGACCAGCGACTAGTCGTTTAAGAACGTCCCCAATGACTAAGACAAAACGAGCGAGGATTTTTGGACGCCCAAATGGCGAGAGTGGATAATCTCCCACTTTGAGCCCACAAACAGGCTAAAAACGGGAGATTATCCACTCTCATTCTGCGGGTACTCATTTAAGTACGTCCCCAATGAGTGCTTTCACTTCTTAACAAAACGCCCGGCGGGCATTAACTGCTCGCCGGGCGTTTTGGTTAGGAGGCTATGGTTGTTGGGAAGCCTTAGGCCAGGTCCTCGCCGTTCGTCTCGATGACGTGTTTGTACCAGTCGAAGCTCTTCTTTTTGGAACGCTTGAGGGTGCCGTTGCCCGCATCATCGCGGTCGACATAGATAAAGCCGTAGCGCTTGGACATCTCGCCCGTGCCGGCGCTCACCAGGTCGATCGGGCCCCAGGTGGTGTAGCCCAGCAGGTCAACGCCATCCTCGGTCACTGCATCGCGCATCGCGGCGATGTGCTGGCGCAGGTAGTCGATACGGTAGTCATCGTTGATGGAGCCGTCCTCCTCGACAACGTCCTTGGCGCCCAGACCGTTCTCGACCACAAACAGCGGCTTCTGATAACGGTCGTACAGGTCGTTGAGGGTGATGCGGAAGCCCAGCGGATCGATGGCCCAGCCCCACTGGCTCTCCTGCAGGTAGGGGTTCTTGGCGCCGGCGAAGGCGTTGCCCTGGGTCTTCTCGACATCGGGGTTGTCGGCACCGGCGGAGCAACGGGTGCTGTAGTAGCTAAAGCTGATGAAGTCGACGGTGTTGGCGGCCAGGATCTCGCGGTCCTCATCCGTCATGCCCACATCGATGCCCAAACGCTCGAGCTTCTTGACGGCATAGGCCGGATAGTAGCCGCGGCTCTGAACGTCGACGAAGAAATAGTTGCTCTGGTTGTCAATCTGCGCCTGGCGCACATCGCCCGGACGGCAGCTGTAGGGGTAGTAGCTACCTGCGGCAAGCATGCAACCGATCTTGACCTCAGGGTCGATCTCGTGAGCGATCTTGGTTGCCCAAGCGCTGGCGACGAGCTCGTTGTGGGCGGCCAGGTACTCGACGGCCTCCTTGTTCTCGCCCTCCTCAAAGACCAGACCGGCACCCATAAACGGCAGGTGCAAGATCATATTGATCTCGTTGAAGGTAAGCCAGTACTTTACCAGGCCCTTGTAGCGGGTGAAGATCGTGGTCGCGAGGTTCTTGTAGAAGTCGATGAGCTTGCGGTTGCGCCAGCCGCCGTACTCCTTGATAAGGTGGATCGGGCAGTCGAAGTGCGTGATAGTCACGAGCGGCTCAATGCCGTGCGCCTGACACTCGCGGAACACGTCCTCGTAGAAGGCCAGGCCGGCCTCGTTGGGCTCAGTCTCGTCGCCGTTGGGGAAGATGCGGGTCCAGGCCAGGCTCATGCGGAAGGTCTTAAAGCCCATCTCGGCAAAGAGGGCGATGTCCTCCTTGTAGTGGTGATAGAAATCGATGCCGGTCTGCGCGGGGTAGTAATAGCCGTCCTCGAAGTCGAGCATCTTGCGCTGGCCGGAGACCACCGCATAGCGCTCGGGGCCGTGCGGGGCCACATCCACGTTGGCCAGGCCGCGGCCGTCCACGTCGTAGGCACCCTCGCACTGGTTGGCAGCCGTTGCGCCGCCCCACAGGAAGTCTTTACGGAAAGCCATACATCGATCCTTTCACACGCTGTTTGTCGTGGTTTCAGTATCCCCGTAAGCAGCGCGCTACTCAACGGCAACGACGCAGGCCGACACTTCTTTTCGCACACGGCGGCCCGGCAGCCGCCCCTGCCTGACACTTTCTGATACCGCCGCCCCAAGCCACCACAAAGGGGACAGGCACCTTTGTGGTGGTTTGGGGCGGTTTGTCTCGATCTGTAACAGGTAGGCAACCAAAACCGGGCTTGGTGTTACAGATCGAGATTTTCGGGCAGCCCCCCGCAGTTTGTCTAAATCTGTAACAGGTAGAGACGATTTAGCCCGCTAGATGTTACAAATCGAGACGGAAGATGCTAGCCACAGGCGATGTCGAGGTTCTTGCCGACGAGGCCCACGTAGCCGCCCTCGGCAGCCTTGGGACTATCTGCGTGGCAGAGAACCCACTTGTCGGCCTTCCAGTAGCAGTAGCTGTCACCGGCGGCAGGCATGTCGGCTGCGGCCTCGGGGCGCGGGCCATTGGTGCCCGCCGGCAGCGCCACCATCACCTGGAAGCCGCCGTCGTCGACCATGCAGGGCGTGTAGTGGAGCGTGGTGGCGTAAACCTCGACGAGCGTGCCGGCGGGCGCGCGAAAGGCCTTGACCTGAGCGGTGTCGAGCTTGCCGTCGACAATTTGCTCGCGCTTGGCCAGCAGCAGAATAAAGTCGCGCGCACCCAAATTAAACTCACTGGCACGGTGATACTCCAGACAGTTGAGGCGCGTGTTGTGGCCGTTGCACCAGCCCGGCTGGAACGGACGGCCGCCGTACATGAGCAGGCCGAGCGTGTCGACACCCTCAACCTGCTCGAGCTCGGGTGCGGAGGCCACGTACTTGGTGCCCTCGGGAATGGGAGTAGCCGCAAGCGCCTCGACAAGCGGGGCGGTCAGGTTGGACGGCACGTCGTCCCACACGCGACCATAGGATTTGAACTCGGGATCTGATACAGAGTAGATATGCATGTTCGCTCCTGTTCGTTTATGTGACAGTATGAACATTCTAGAACATCATTCATCCACGACCACGATCAATACCGAAAACATTGCATGACGAAATCACCCGCTCAAAAAGCGACATGCAGCTTCCTAGTCGAGATAATCTTTAAGAAACTCAATAACGCTCATACACCAGTAGTCGGTCTCCGGCGCATGGGGCTTCATCAATGCGTGCCCCCCTTCTGAATACATGACTCCCTCATGGTGTACTCCAGCTGCATCCAGAGCATCGACCATCTTTTCATAATTGTCGGGCGATACAATATCATCGTCAGCGCATTGCCAAAGATATGTCGGAGGATACTGCTCCCACACATGCTGATTAATACAGAAATCATCGAGCGAGTCGCGACCAGCCCCGCCGCACACCGAATCAAGAAATCTATTGTCTGATGCGTTCTCAAAGCCACGAAGATCAATCGGTGCATAACACAGGACCAAGGCTTTGGGTGCCTCGCATCCGTAGGACGCAAATCCCTTGTTGTCCGTCCCCCACTCGGCAGTTAAATGCGCACCAGCAGAAAAGCCGATAACTGCATAACTTTTTGCGACATTAAATTTCGCTGAATTCTCGAAGACAAAACGGACAGCTCGATTTAAATCGTCGATTGGACGCGGCATCAAAGGCGCGACCCTCACCCTGTATGACAGCACGAACACGTTATAGCCCGCATCGTTGAGCTCGGGGGCAACGGGAAAGCCTTCCATTTGATGACAAACGCTCTGATAACCTCCGCCCGAAACCGCAATGATAAAGGGAGCCCCGGGTCTCCCGGGAAAGAAGAACAGTTTCGTGTTGCGTCGAGTCGGATCACGGATGCAGTCGGCTTCATCCCATATATCGTAGGCAACTTGCCTCCCGTCATCCACGAGCTCGACAATCCGATTCAATCCACGCAAAACGCGAGTAGTTTCATATGGATTAGCATCAGAATTCATATGAGACACGATGGGTTTATTCCACATGCGCTCCCAAGTTGAAGGCCGGCAAAGCATAAGGTGCTCGCCAAAGCCAGCGAACTCAGGAAGGAGCGCGATTTCGCCAAACGTCATATCGGCTGTAATTGTCATAGCTAGTCACTCCAAAAATGAGGGTGGGCTCGCGTGAATCAACGGCAAGCCCACCACATGCAATCTGCCGCGGGGTTTTCGGCAGCTTACATCCCAAATAATTGTCTACTCCACTACTGCCTCTTCATCAGGGCGATACAGGATGTAAACGAGAACGAAGTTAAGAATTAAACCGACGACATTGCAAAGAATTGCGCCGATGAGGCTGCTCATATCACCAGAAGGATCCATATAACCGGGGAAGCTAAAAATGCCGCTCGACGTCATAACGAACGTACAGGTGTTGAAAATCGCCGGGATAACAGCACTGATTGCTCCGGCGACCATGGAAGCGATAATGATCTTCTTGTGCTCCAAGATGATGCCGTACAGCGCCGGTTCCGTAATCCCGAAAAAGCCCGTAATGGCACAGCTGAACCCAAGACTCTTTTCACTCGGGTCCTTCGAGCGGAGGGCAAACGCCAAACAAGCGCCGACAACACCCATGCTGCAGCAGAGAAGTCCAAGGATAGGATCGGAGCCGACGGTCATAATATTGTTGATGGAAAGCACGATCAGGGCCCAATGGAGTCCAAGGGGGATCATAACGAGACCGAATATCGGCCCGAGAATAACGCCGCAAAGGACGGGGCTGAACTGATAGACCGCCAGCACTGCAGTCGCAAGCAAAGAGCTCGCCTGCTGAATAACGGGGCCGATCACAAGGAGCGAGACGGGGGCGGCAACAGCAACCGTCAGGAACGGGACGAGCGCAAATGCCACAACATCGGGAAGAACCGCCCGCAGCCACTTATTAAGAACGGATGCGAACCAAGCCGCCACGATAGCAGGAAACACCGTGGAGGAATAGCTCACCATTGTGAACTTCATGCCGAGCAAATCCAGCGCATCGCCCGCTCCGGCCGCAGCAACGAAAGTCGGATAAATCAGGATTGCACCGAGTACCGCACCGATATATCGATCGGTTCCAAAGAACTGAGCAGCAGATGATCCGACAAGAACGGGCAGAAAATACATGCAGGCATTTCCCATGCCGTACAGCAGAGTGTATATTCCGCTCTCGGCGGAAACAGCACCCGCCGTCGTCAGAATACTAAGGACGGCGTTTATCATTCCGCATGCGATCAAGGCAGGAAGAACGGGCATCATGATGCCGCTGATGAGCTTCATTAGCTTTCCCAGAAAGCCCTTAGTCTCTCCTTCGCTTGCCTCGGAATCTCCGGCATCAATCCCGGTTTCCTTGGCAACGATTTCATAGACCTTATCGACCTTAGGTCCCACAATCACCTGATATTGCCCCGCGGAATGGCGAATGTCGATCACGCCATCAATCGCCTTGACTTTTGCATCGTCTACGATGCTTTCGTCCTTAAGGTTGAACCTTAAACGAGTCATGCAGTGAGCTACAAATGTAACGTTGTCTGCGCCGCCCACCATCTCGAGAATCTCGGCAGCGAGCTTGGTTGTATCTGCCATAAATACCATTTCTCCCATGTTGAGTTTTATATGTAACCATCAGCAAAGCGCGCGCCTTTGCCAACTAATTACCTTGTTTTCGATGCAATTCGATTGATGTGCATCATGAGGTAGAGTCTTTCTTCGTCTATAAGTTCCCGCCCCGTCAGTCGGCTGAGAACAGAAGCAATATCATCGGCGCACATTGATGCCACCGGATATTCTTTTTTGAGCGAGAGGTACATCTTGCGGTTGTCGCTCACGATGCTTTCGCCAGAGTTCAACCTATTGAATAAGTACTGAAGATGGGTTGCGAACCTTGCGTAATCGAAACCTTCCCGATCAACTTGAATGCCAAGCCGATTTTCAACAGCAACGGTTGACTCCTCCAGAACACGATCGTAGATATCCGCGCTAAACTCTTTAACTACTTCGCATGAGTCCGAATCGGCCATGTTATTGATAAACGCCATGGCAATTCCAACTGCCTCATGAGCTGGAAGCCTAACGTTAAGACGTTTCCTGATTATCTTAAGTGCATACTCGCCGATTCTAAATTCGACGGGATATTGTTGGCGGACATCAAACGATAAAGGCATGCGGACAACGATATTTTGCTCTTTGCGCTTAACCGCATACGCGATATGGTCCGCAAGGATAAACGGCAAATTAGGGCTCACCTCATAAGACAGCAAACCTGTCGACATATCAATAACATCCGAGGTAAGCTCGAGAAGCTCGTCGGGGACCTCGTCAACGAGAGCGATGTAGCGAGAGCTAACGTTATAAAACGTTCGTTGAATCTCCGAAAGAGGGACCTCGTCTCCGACATTCTTAAACCCCAGACCACGGCCGAATGCAACCAACTGTCTGCCATTTCCATCGACGCAGAGGACAGCGCTGGTATTAATTCGTTTAACAATTTCCATGTGTCCCCCCCTAAACAGAACAAGGCTCCCGAAGCAGAATCCGACAATCAATGTCGACAGATGCTGCTTCAGGAGCCTTGCCTGAATATCACTCTGAGGACTAGTTTAAGCGAGCTAGTGCTAATGACCTCGAATAAACACTTCTAAACAGTTAAACGGTCGATATCTCCGTGTGAACGGTTTGGAGGCAGAGGGCGGCCCTATGCCTGCTGATAGTGCAGGTGCTTCTCGTCGATATCGGCCAGGTCGCGGTCGAGATAACGGCGCGCAAGCCAGTTGGCCATGGGGAGGTTCTGGTCCAGGTAGTTGCCGCACTCCTCGGGAGCAGCGCCGGGGATATCGCCCTCAAAGCCAGCAACAAACTCGAACAGTTCACGCACGAGCGGTAAGATTTCCTCGCTCGTCAGCTCACCAAAAACGACGAGGTAAAAGCCCGTGCGGCAGCCCATGGGCCCAAAGTAGACGATGCGGCTCGACCACTCGGCATGGTTGCGAAGGAAGGTGGCGCCCAGATGCTCAATGGTGTGGCACTCTGCCGTGTTCATGACCGGCTCCTTGTTGGGCGTGGTCAGGCGCAGATCAAAGGTAGTGACGGCAGCGCCAGTCGCCGGATCGCGGTCGATGCGGCTCACATACACGCCGGGCTCAAGCAGCAGATGGTCAACGGAAAAACTTGCGATGCGCTCCATGGCAGTTCCTCTCGGTAGTCAATTTGGGACGGGGCTCTTTTAGCTGGTTCGAATGGTCGCACCAATCATACCAGTCAAAAAAGCCCCATTACAGTTTGAGTCGTCCGAAAGGGCGGCTCTTTTCCGTTGCATGGCTATACGATTGAGCCGTACCGGTGGTCGCTGGCCGACCGCCCCGGACGGCCGTCAGCCCCTGCCCCGTAGAGGGCCCGGGACGTGTTGCCGCCGGGGCGGGAGGTGCCGCGGGGAACGACTGATAGAGATGTGCCGGGCCCGGACCGGGCCACGGCCGGGTAATGTGGGTGTCGCTTCCGCGGCTTACGGCCGGCTCAAGGGAGAGGATACACCATGCCTGCAGCAGAAACGCCCGTGGCCTGCCTGGGGATCGACGTCGGTAAGAGCTCGCACAGCGCGTGCGCGCTCGATGCGGAAGGGGGCATCGCCTTCAGGGCCGAGCTGGCCAACAGGCCCGACGACATCGACCGGCTGCTCGAGCGGGCCGGATCCGGCGCGCTGGTCGTCGTCGACCAGAAGCGAAACATCGGCGCGCTGGTCCTCGCGCGCGCCCATGCGCACGGGAACCCCTGCGCCTACCTGCCCGGATATGCCGAGAAGCAGGCCCGCGGGATGTTCCCCGGCATCGCGAAGACCGATGCCATCGACGCCGAGGTGATCGCGCGCACCGCGCTCGGCGCGCCCCGCGCCCTCAGGCCGGCGCCCGAGGAGCCCGAGGGGACCGCCTCGCT
>UQPI01000002.1 GCA_900542945.1 uncultured Collinsella sp. | reverse complement strand
GATCCCGGGCCTTGACGACGAGTTCCGCGTCATCGTGTCTCCGTGGATCCTCTCCTCGCTGATCACCGATCGCCTTGCCGCTTACTACGAGACGGTCACCAAGCACAACCTCAACTACCGTCGCTACTATCACCAGTTCGATTACTAATCGGCGACAAATTAGCTACTGATCAAGAAGCACCCTGCCCGGGCGCATGCGTCCGGGCATTTTTATGCCGAAGTTCGCAAGAAAGGGGAATCGAATGAGGCAGTTTATCGTTGCATCCCATGCTCATTTTGCGTCCGGAATCGTCGAGAGCATTGGGCTACTCTCGGGCGAGCGCGAGAACGTCCATGCGCTGTCTATGTATGTCGACGGAAACGAGGACCTGGTCAAGGAGGCCGCATCGATTCTGGACGGCTTTGCCGCGGACGATGAGGTCGTCGTTTGCACCGACCTCTTTGGCGGCAGCGTCAACAACGAGTTCACCAAGATCGTCCAGACGCGCCCCAACACGCACCTGGTGACCAATATGAACCTGCCGCTCCTTATTCAGCTGCTGTTCGCGCCCGACTCCACCCCGATCGATGAGGCCATTCGCCAGATCGTCGAGGCGGACGACACCAAGGTCAAGTACGTCAACGACCTGCTGGGGCAGGCCGAACTCGATGAGTTTTAATCGTTAGGAGCACATCATGATTCAGATGATTCGCGTGGACTATCGACTGCTTCACGGCCAGGTTGCCGTTAGCTGGACCTCGGCTCTGGGTGCCGACTGCATCCTGTTAGTGAGCGACACGGTCCTCAACGACAAGCTTCGTCTGCAGGCCCTGTCCCTTGCAAAGCCCGAAGGATGTAAGGTCGTCGTCAAAAACACCGAGGATGCCGTCAAGGCGCTCCAGAGCGGTGTGACCGACAAGTACAAGCTCTTCGTGGTTTGCGAGACGATCCAACAGGCCGGTGCCGTCGCCAAGGCGATGGGCGTCAAGAAGATCAACCTCGGCAATGTGGCCTTTAGCGAGGATGCCCGCCAGGTCTCGACGAGCGTATTCCTTACGCCCGAGAACGAGGCCTACGTGAAGGAGCTACTCGGCGAGGGCTATGAGCTGTTCATTCAGATGATTCCGGCGGATGCGAAGACTGACGCCGCAAAGGTCATCGGTTAGGGGCTGTCATGGTTATCAAGACGATTCTGATTTTCCTGATTGCCCTTTTGGGCTATTCCGAGTGGCTGACCGGTACGAGTTACCTTCAGCGCCCCATTGTGCTCGGACCGTTGGTCGGCCTTGTCATGGGCGATGTGGTGACCGGCACCATTATGGGCGCCACGATGGAGCTTGCCATGGTCGGTGCCATCTCGGTCGGTGCGTATAACCCGCCCGATACGATTTCCGGAACCATTCTGGGTGTGTCGCTTGCCATGCAGGCCGGCGCGGACGCTTCGGCGGCCCTGACCCTGGGCATTCCCATCGCAACGATCGTCCTGGCGCTCGATACGGCCCTGGGCCAGCCGGTCATGCTGCTGCTGGTGCACCGTATCGACAAAAACGTCGAGGACGGAGACACCAAGGCCATCACGCGCAACATGCTCATCGCCGGTTACGCGCAGAGCTGGTGCGGCCTGCTGATCATTCCCCTGGCATTCTTCTTTGGCGCCGATGCTGTTGCCAGCCTGCTCAACATCATCCCCGATTTCGTTCAGACCGGCATGGATGTCGCCGCCGCCTTCTTGCCCGCACTCGGCTTTGCGATGCTGGCGCAGATGATTATGAACAAAACAGTGGCTCCGTTCTTCTTCGCTGGCTTCTTCCTCGTCGCCTACTTTGGCATTAGCACGACGGGCGTGGCGATCTTTGCCGCGATTATCGTCGTCGCGATGACGGTTTTGGGTGACAAGAAAAAGGCGGAGCAGCCCGCAGTGGCAACCGAGGATCCTGCGATTGGGAGTGGGTTCGATGAGTTTTAAGTTTGAGTCTTCTTACGACGGGCTGATTTCCCGCGCAGACCTTAAGAAGCTGTTCTGGCGCTCGATTCCCTATGAGCATTCCTGGAACTACGAGCGTATGGGCCATATCGGCTTTATGTGGGCCCTTATGCCGATCCTTCGCAAGCTGTATCCGCAGGACGCGGACTTTAAGGCCGCACTCAAGCGCCATATGGAGCTCTATAACGTCACGCCGTATATCTCGACGCTCCCCATGTCCATTGCTGCCGCAATGGAAGAAGTCAACGCCACCGAAGATAACTTTGACACGAGCGCGATCTCTAATGTCAAGCTTGCTTTGATGGGACCGCTGTCCGGCGTGGGCGATGCCTTCTACTGGGGTACGCTGCGAATTTTGGCAACGGGTGTCGGCACGTCGCTGGCGCTGCAGGGCTCTATTCTTGGCCCGATTTTGTTCCTGCTCGTGTTCAACGTCCCCCACTACATCATCCGTTACCTGCTGACGTTTGTGGGATATCGCTTTGGCTCGGACATGATCAGCAAGGTCCAGGAATCGGGCATTATGGACACGATCGTCAAGATGGCCTCTATCATGGGCGCCATGGTGATCGGCGCTATGACCATGGAGATGGTCACCGTGGACATTCCGCTCATGGTCGGCGCGGGCGATGGCGCTCAGACGCTCGCCGAGCTGCTCAACGGAATCTTCCCGGGCTTTGTCACGATGGGGCTGTTTGGAATTGTCTATCTCATGCTCAAGAAGAAGATGAATCCGCTGCTCATCATGCTCGTGATCCTACTCGTGAGTATCGCCGGCGCGTTCTTTGGAGTGCTTGGTGTCCAGTAGGGTATCCGTCATAATTAAAACAATGTAAGAGGGGGCGTCGCGCACATTGTGCTGCGGCGCCCTTTTGCCGAAAGGTGGACAAGATGGAGTATCCGCAGCTTGCCGTCATGAATATCAGCCATCGTTATTTTGACCTTGAGGAATTCTTTTCTTCGGCAGCGGCCTCGGGCTACACGTGCTGTGAGCTTTGGACCGGGGCGATGCATCTGTATGTCGATTGCCATGGATACGATTCGCTCGAGCAGGTGCGGGAGCTGTCACAGCGGTATGGGGTTCGGATTGTGGGGCTTTGTCCCGAACAGAACAACCCCAAGCCGTGGAATATCGCGGCGCGCGGGAATGAGGCGCGTACCCGCACGCTCGCGTACTTTAAGAACGTTGTGGATATCGCGGCGGAACTTGGAGCCGAGCAGGTCATGGTCTCGAGCGGCTGGGCATTTTTGAACGAGCCGATCGAGGACGCGTGGGGTCGCAGTGCCTCGATGCTGCGTGCGATTGCCGAGCATGCGGGAGAACGCGGCGTGCGACTGGTGCTCGAGGCTCTACAACCGGTTGAGTCGATAATCGTGAACTCGGCGGCCGACACGAAGCGCATGATTGAGGCAGTTGACCATCCGGCACTTAAGGCGTGTCTGGATATGGGCGCCATGGCGGTGGCGGGGGATACCATCGACGATTATTTCGATCTGCTTGGCGATGATGTCGCCCACGTGCATTTTGTCGATGTTGCGGCAGATGGCACGACGCATCTTGCCTGGGGTGACGGCGACCGCGATATGCGCGCCGACCTGGATAGGCTGGTGGCGCGCGGCTATCGCGGAGTTGTTTCGGCCGAGACCTATGACGGGCGCTATTTTGCCGACCCCGCAGCTGCCGATGCGCAGGTAATGGCAGAGTATCGTCGTGCGATTGGCGCCTAGGTGGGGTCGGGCTGCGGCAACCTACCCTATGTTTCCAGATGAATACGGTGTGAGCGGCTGCGACGGATTTTCCCCGCAAGCACTCTAGTATGCTAAAGTACCCAGAAGACCGGCGGAGCTACGCCGGTCTTCTGCTCTATATGAAACACAGCATGAGGAGGCTCACCAGATGACGGCCACACCGTGGGGATTCCGGGACATATTGCCCGAGGAGGCTCAGGCGCGCGAGGAGATTGCGCTGACGGTGAAGGGCTGCTTCAGGGAGCATCATTACCTTCCGGTCGAGACGCCGCTGCTCGAGGACAAGGGTTCGCTCGAGGAAGGCGGCCGCATTGCGGACACGCCGTTTAAGCTCTTTGATGATGACGGTCGCCTGCTGGTGGTCCGTCCCGACAACACGCTGCCGATCGTGCGCTTGGTCTCGACCCGCATGCGCGCGGCCGATCTGCCGCTGCGCCTTCGCTACGAGGCGCCGGTGGTTCGTGAGTGTCAGCGCAATGCCGGCGGCTCGCGCCAGTTTACACAGCTGGGCTTTGAGCTTATCGGTGCGGGCGACACCGCGGGCGATGTCGAGATTGTCTCGCTCGTGGCCGAGGCGGTGCGCAAGCTGGCGCTGCTCGATGCGCGCATTATCGCAGGTAGCGTGCGTCCGTTTAAGGAGCTGCTCGCGGCGTGCGAGGATCGCGAGCTGGCTGCCGAGGCCCTGCGCTGCGTGCACGCCAACGACTTTGTGGGCCTCGATGCCCGCGTGGCGGCAAGTGCCGAGTCCGATGCCGTCAAGGCCGCTGTTAGCGAGCTGCCGCGCTTGCACGGCGGCGCCGAGGTACTCGACCGCGTCGATGCGCTGCTGGCGGCGGCGGGCATTGTCGCGCCGCTCACGCGCGAGCTTCGTGCCCTGGTCGAGGGCCTGGCTCCCGAGGACGCCCAGGTGCTGTCCTTCGACTTCTCCATCATGAACTCGTTCGATTACTACACGGGTCTGGTCTTTAAGGCTTATGCCGGCGGCCTGCCCGATCCGGTCGGTTCGGGCGGCCGCTACGACTCCATCTTTACCGGCGCATTTGGCGACGGCATTGAGGTGCCGGCGGCGGGTTTCGCCTTTTCGCTCGAGCGTCTGGAGGCCGCGCGCACCTCGGCCGAGGACGCCGCCTCCGACGGCGATCACGCTGTGGGCCGTGGCGCCGAGGGCCCGCTGCGCATCGCCGTGCCCAAGGGCTCGCTCAAGGCCGACACGCTCGACGTGCTCGAGGCCGCGGGCCTGGATGTCTCTGAGCTGCGTGACCCCGGTCGTCACCTGATCGTGCGCGGTCGTGACACGCGTGCCGGTGAGGGCGCGGTCGGAGATATCGAGTTTGTCATTGTGCGCCCCAGCGACGCGCCCGCCTTTGTGGGCTGCGGCGGCGCCGACTGCGGCATCTGCGGCTGGGACTCGCTTATCGAGGCCGACCTCAACCTGCTGCAGCTGGTCGATCTGGGCTACGGCCTGTGCACGTTTATCGAGGCGGAGCCCGCATGGCGCGCCGGCCAGGCCGAGCGCAACTATGCCCGCCGCGGGTCGCTTCGCGTGGCCACCAAGTACCCGCGCATCGCGAGCGCCTGGTATGCCGAGCGTGGCGTGAATGCCGATATCGTCTCCCTGCACGGTAACATTGAGCTGGGCCCCATCGTCGGCATGACCGATCGCATCGTGGATATTACCGCGACGGGTGCCACGCTGCGCGACAACGACTTGGTCATCACCGGCCGCATTATGGACTGCACGGCCCGCTTCTTCGTCAATCCGGGTGCCGCGCGCCTGGATCCGCGCGTGCGCAACTTGGCCGATCGCTTGGCAGCTGCTGTTAAGGACAAGCATTTTGAGCCCGTCGCGGGCTCGGCACAATAGCGCGAGCACGCACGGGCGCCCCCATATCCGGGCTGCGGACCGATTGGTGTCGCTGCCCGGCCTCTCGTTTTTCGAACACAACCTCGACCGATAGGGGATACCGATATGAAGACCATCAAGCTTGCTCCCGGTGAGCGCCTCGTTACCAACCAGCTCAACCGCAAGGGCGTGCTGCCGCAAAACATCGTCGACGCCGCCCGCGATATCGTGGCCAACGTGCGCGCCAACGGCGATGCCGCGGTGCGCGATTACTGCCGGCGCTTTGACGGCGTTGAGCTGCAGAGCTTCCGTCTGCCGCAAGAGCAGATCGATGCCGCGCTCGAAGGCCTCGACCCGACCTTTGTCGCCGCGCTCGAGAAGGCTGCACGCCAGATTCGCGAGTTCCACCAGCGCGAGGTCGAGCAGAGCTGGTTTACCACGCGCCCGGACGGCACGATGCTCGGCGTTAAGGTGACCCCGCTTGCCGCTGCCGGCATCTACGTGCCGGGCGGTCGTGCGCAGTACCCTTCCACCGTGCTTATGAACGCCATTCCCGCCAAGGTGGCCGGCGTCAAGCGCGTGGTCATGGTGACGCCGCCGCAAAAGGACGGCCTGATCAGCCCCTATACGCTCGCCGCGGCCAAGCTCGGCGGCGTGGACGAGATCTATATGGTGGGTGGCGCTCAGGCCGTGGCCGCGCTGGCGTACGGCACCGAGACCATTCCGCGCGTCGACAAAATTACCGGCCCGGGCAACGCCTTTGTCGCCGCGGCCAAGCAGATCGTCTCGGGCGACGTGGGCATCGACATGGTCGCCGGCCCCTCCGAGGTCTGCGTGCTGGCCGATGTCACGGCCAAGCCCATGGTGGTCGCTGCCGACCTGATGGCCCAGGCCGAGCACGATCCGCTGGCAGCCTGCTATCTGGTGGCCTGCGACGAGCAGTTTGCGCGCGAGGTCGAGGCGGGTATCGACATTCTGGTGGCGCAGTCGCCGCGTGCCGAGATCACGCGCGCCTCGCTCGACAACGAGGGCACCATCGTGGTGGCCGCCGACATGGCTGCCGCCGTCGAGGCTGTGAACACCGTGGCGCCCGAGCACTTGGAGCTGCACTGCAAGGATGCGATGGGCCTGCTCGGCGTCATTCGCAACGCCGGCGCCATCTTTGTGGGCGCTTGGAGCTCCGAGCCGCTCGGCGACTACGTTGCCGGTCCCAACCACACGCTGCCGACCGGCGGCACGGCCATGTTCTCCAACCCGCTTTCGGTGGAGGAGTTCGTTAAGCGCTCGAGCGTTATCTGCTATACGCCCGAGGGTCTGCTCTCCGACGCTCCCGCTACACAGCGTCTGGCTGAGGCCGAGGGTCTGTGGGCACACGCGCTTTCGGCCGCACTGCGCCGCCGCGTGCTGGAGCAGGGCGAGGATGCCGTGAGCGCCGAGTCGCTCGCCGCGGCCGACCTGACCAAGGTTGCCTGGCCGGGCGACGCCGTGGCGACGGTTGCCGAGGGAGTGGACCTGGCGGCTGCTGCGGGCGGCGCCGCTGGCCCGACCGGCGAGGAGGCCTAATATGGCCGAGCTGACGCCCCGCATGAAGGAGCTCGTCCAGCCCTACTTGGCCGGTATTGAGCCCTACGATCCCAACTTTACGCCTACGCGCATCAACCTTTCGGCTAACGAGAACACCTATCCCGTGCCGGCCGGCGTGCGCGAGGCGATCGACGCTGCCTTGGCTGCCACACCGCTCAATCGCTATCCCGATCCCATGTCAAACGACCTGCGCGACGAGCTTGCCGCTTGGCATGGCGTGACGCGCGAGCACATCTGCGTGGGCAACGGCGGCGACGAGCTGCTCTATAACTATCTGCTGGCGTTTGGCGGCGCGGGGAGGACTCTGCTCAACTGCCCGCCGTGCTTTAGCGAGTACGCGTTCTTTGCGTCGCTCTGTCAGACCGAGGTGCGCGACGTGTGGCGCGACCCGGCGACCTTTGAACTCGACCAAGCTGCTGTGCTCGCGGCAGCGCCGGCGTGCAACCTAGCAATCATGACCTCGCCCAACAATCCCACGGGCGACGTGGCTCCGCTCGACTTTGTCGCGGCCCTGTGCGATGCGTGCCCCGGCATGGTGATGGTTGACGAGGCCTACGTTGAGTTTGCCGACGATTCGTTTGGCGCGGCCACCACGGCGCAGGGGCTTATTGCCGAGCATCCCAACCTGGTAATTCTGCATACGCTGTCCAAGGCGTTTGGCGCCGCCGGCACGCGTCTGGGTTACGTGATCGCGGCGCCCGAGGTCATCGACGTGTTCGCGGCGATTCGCCAGATCTATTCGGTCAACGTGCTGAGCCAGGCGGCAGCACTTGCCTGCGTGCGTGCCCGCGATGCCTACGCGCCCGTGGTGGCACAGGTCGCATCCGAGCGCGAGCGCGAGCTGTGCGCCCTGCGCGCAATGGCTGCCGAGGGCCTGCCCGTGGAGGCATGGCCGAGCGCGGCGAACTTTGTGCTCGTGCGCACGCCGCATGCCACGCGCGTGCGCGAGCGTCTGCGTGATGAGTATTCGATTTTGGTGCGCGATTTTAGCTATGCGCCGGGGCTCGCGGACTGCCTACGCATTACCGTGGGTACGCCGCGGGAAAACGACGAGGTGCTGGCTGCGTTTGCCGCGCTGGTGAAGGAGGAGATGTAGATGGGCCGTTATGCCGAGGTAACTCGTAAGACGGGGGAGACCGATATTGTCGTCAAGCTCGACTTGGATGGAACCGGTGCGTGTGATATCTCGACCGGCGTGCCGTTTTTCGACCACATGCTCAATGCCTTTGGCCGCCATGGCCTGTTCGATTTGACGGTGCATGCGGTAGGCGATGTGGAGGTCGACGCACACCACACCGTCGAGGACACGGGCATTGTGCTGGGCGAGGCGTTCTGCCAGGCGCTGGGTAACAAGGCGGGCATTACGCGTTTTGCCGATGCGGCGATTGCCATGGACGAGACACTCGTGATGGCCGCCGTGGATATTTCGGGTCGCGGGCAGGCCTATTGCAAACTGCCCATACCGACCGAGCGCGTGGGCAGCTTTGATACCGAGCTGGCCGTCGAGTTCTTCTATGCCTTCGCGCGCGACGCCAAACTCACGCTGCACGTGCGCGAGCTGGCAGGCGGCAACTCACATCACATTATCGAGGCCGCCTTTAAGGCTGTGGGCCGCACGATGCGCCGCGCCTGCGAGCTCGATCCCCGCGTGCAGGGCATCCCCAGCACCAAGGGCTCACTGTAACCTGCCAAAAAGGGACAGGTTTATTTTGGCAGGTTTTATCTGCGGAAATGCTGTCTCATACGGTGGGTGAACGTTTAACCGACCAAAATAAACCTGTCCCTTTTTGGCAGGTTTTGAATGGGAAAAGGGAGGGTCGCGTGGGCGAACCGAAGATCGTGGTGGTCGACTACCACAAGGGCAACTTGTCGAGCGTCGTGCGCGGGCTTGCGCGCGCCGGTGCCGCCGCCTGCACGTCGGACGATCCGGAGCAGATCCGCAACGCCGACGGCCTGGTCATCCCGGGCGTGGGCGCGTTCTACGACGCGATCGCCTTTATGCGCCAGAGCGGCGAGGCGGACGCGGTGCTCGATGCCGTTGCCGCCGGAACTCCGTTGCTCGGCATCTGCCTGGGCCTTCAGCTATTTTTTGAGCGCGGCAACGAGGGCGTGCCGGCGGACGAGGGCGCGGACGACGATGCCTCTGAGCAGGCCGGCGGCCCCTGGGTCGATGGCCTGGGCATTATGCGCGGCTCGTGCACGCGCCTGGAGTCGAGCCGGCTGAAGGTCCCGCATGTGGGCTGGGATCAGGTGCACATGACGCCTGCCGGCGCGGCCGATCCACTGCTTGCCGGTTTTGCCGAGGGTGCCAACATGTACTTCACCCACAGCTACGCGGTGACCGACGATGCCGATGTCGCCGATGTGCTGGCGCGCACGCACTACACGCGGAGCTTTCCGTGCATCGTGCGCCACGGCAACGTGTGGGGCTGCCAGTTCCATCCCGAGAAATCCTCTGCGCTGGGTCAGCGCATCCTTAAGAACTTCGTGAGCATCGTCGAGGAGGCTGGCAGATGATTCTGTTTCCCGCAATCGATTTGATCGGCGGCAAGGTCGTGCGCCTGGAGCGCGGCGACCGCGGCCGCTGCAAGGTATATTCCGACGACCCCGTCGCCGTCGCCCGCTCCTTTGCCGAGCAGGGTGCGAGCTGGGTGCACGTCGTCGACCTGTCCGCTGCCTTTGGCGAGGACGAAGACGCGTGCGCTGCCAACTCGGTGGCGATCAATGCCATCTGTGGCGTCGACGGTCTGTCCGTGGACGTGGGCGGCGGCGTCCGCTCGCTCGCGCGCATCGACGAGTTGGCCGGCTACGGTGCGCGCCGCATTGCGCTGGGCACCGTGCTGGTGACCGAGCCGGGTTTTGCCGAAGTGGCAGCCCAAGGCTTTGGCGAGTTGCTGGTGGCAGACATCGCCGCACGCGACGGTCAGGTCAAGGTGAACGGCTGGCGTGACGGCGCGGGCGTGGCACTCGACGACGCCGTGGCGCAGCTCACCGAGCTGGGCTTTAAGCATCTGGTGTATACCGATATCGCGCGCGACGGCATGCAGACGGGCATCGACGTGGCAGCATATCGCCATGTGGCGCAGGTCGCGGGCTTTCCCGTCGTGGCGTCGGGCGGCATCTCGACGCTCGACGATATCCGCGCACTGGCCACGGTGGGCGAGGATGCCATCGAGGGCGCCATTACCGGCCGTGCGCTCTACGAGGCCAATTTTACGCTGGCCCAGGCGCTGGCCGCCGCCCGAGGGGAGGAGTAGCCCATGCTTACCAAACGCGTGATTCCCTGCCTGGACGTCAAGGACGGCCGCGTGGTCAAGGGGGTTAACTTTGTGAGCCTGCGCGATGCTGGCGACCCGGTGGAGCTGGCCCGTGCCTACGACCGCGAGGGTGCGGACGAGGTCGTATTTTTGGACATTACCGCGACGAGCGACAACCGCGCGACGACCATCGAGATGGCGGCGCACGCGGCCGAGGAGCTCGCTATTCCCTATACCGTGGGCGGCGGTTTTCGCGACTTGGCGGGCATGCGGACCATGGTTGCCGCCGGCGCCGACAAGGTGTCGCTTAACTCTGCCGCCGTGCGCGATCCGTCGTTGATCAGCCAGGCCGCCGCGGCGTTTGGCAGCCAGGCCGTGGTTGTGGCGATTGATGCCAAGCGCGTGGGGCTGCCCGGGGAACCGGGCGCCGATAGGTGGGAGGTCTTCACGGCGGGCGGCCGCAACGCCACGGGTATCGATGCGGTGGCGTGGGCCGAGGAAGCGTCTCGTCGCGGCGCCGGTGAGATCTTGCTCACCAGCATGGATCGCGACGGTACCAAGGCTGGCTTCGACCTGGCACTCACCCGTGCCGTGGCGCGCGCGGTGCCAATCCCCGTCATCGCGAGCGGCGGCGTGGGCACGCTCGAGCATTTTGCCGAGGGCGTGATCGAGGGCGAGGCCGACGCCGTACTGGCGGCGAGCGTCTTTCACTTTGGAACCTTCAGCATTCGCGAAGTCAAAGAATACATGGCTAGCCAGGGAATCCCCGTGAGATTGGACTTCTAAATGGAGCAAGTGACAACCGCGGCAGAGCTTAAATACGACGACTGTGGGCTCATTCCCTGTGTGGTTCAGCAATATGACACCGGCGAGGTGCTTATGGTTGCTTGGATGAACGAGGAATCGGTGGGGCTGACGCTTAAGACCGGCACCACGTGGTTTTGGAGCCGCAGCCGCCAGGAGCTCTGGAACAAGGGCGCGACGAGCGGCAACATGCAGGAGGTCAAGGAGTTGTGGGCCGACTGCGATAGCGATACGCTGCTGGTCAAGGTCGACTCGCCGGGTCCGGCCTGCCACACCGGCAACCGTACCTGCTTCTTTAAGCGCGTGGAAGGGGGCGTGCGATGAAAGTTGTGACGCCGTTCGAGGTCGCCGACTGCAACACCGAGCTCCTCCGCGCGGGCGTGCCATGCCGCGTGCACCTGACTGATGCCTGCGGGGCGCAGTCGCTTTGGCTCGAGGCCGAGAAGGAAAGGCTCGATGAGGCTCATGCCGTCATCGTCGAGTTCTTTGAGAAAAAGGGCGCAAAGCCTCGGTTCGATGAGACCGGCACCTACTTTACGCTGCAGTAACGAGAGGAAATAACCATGGGAGTCAGAACAGCTAACGTGCAGCCGGGAAATATCGGCGAGACGCTGACGGGACTGGCCGAAGTGATTCACGGTCGTCGCGATGCGTCGCCGGAGGAGAGCTATACCGCCCGTCTGCTGACCGACGTCGAGGACGAACTGCTCAAGAAGCTTGCCGAGGAGGCGAGCGAGGTGATCATGGCCTGCAAGGATAACGACCACGATCACATTCGCTACGAGGCCGGCGACCTGATCTACCACCTGCTCGTGACGCTCGAGCGCTACGGCATTACCCTCAACGAGCTGGCCGGCGAACTCAACGCTCGCCGCCACTAGTCATTGGGGACGTTCTTAAACGACTAGTCGTTTGGGGCAGTCTTTCGGGAGTTGCCAATGAAATAGAAGTTGCGGTGGAATAGTTCTTGTTTGACGGTCTTAGGGCCATAAACAGGAACTATTTCACCGCAACTTATGAGGGGATGGCTAGGCGAGGGGCGTGGATTCCCATTCTCCGGTGAGGTGGGGGATGTCGAAGGTTCGATAGCCGCAGTCGTAGGCGTGGGCCTGAGCCTCGCGGATGTTCCAGCAGATGTCGCAGGCGCGGTGCGCGTCCGAGCCAAAGGTAATCGGCACTTCGGCATGGGCAAAGCGACGCAAAAGCCCGGTCGCAGGATAGTAGTCGTCCAGGCCCTTGCGCGGTGCAGCCGTCGAGACCTCAACGCGGCGGCCCGTGTCGTGGGCGCACTCGGCCATCTGCTGCCAAAACGGCGCGGGGTCAAAGTCGGGTGCAAAGCCGTCCTTCGAAAAGCGCATGACCAGGTCGGGGTGGGCCATCACGTCAAAGTTAAGTGAGCTTTCGCAAGCACGGCACCAGTCGTCGACGTAGCACTCCCACACGCCGCGTACGCCTAAGTTTTCCCAAACATGCAGGTTGGTATCGTCGTCGATCCAACCGCAAAGGGAATCGGGTGTATCGGGGCGCGCGACGTCCTCTGTCCCTGCCGTGCCCGCGGCGCCTGCCGCAATATCGCCCGGGTTGCCAATCCAGTGCACGCTGCCCAGACGTACGACGGCGCCCTGGGACCAGTGCTCTACCAAGGGCTCGCAGCCCTCGTACCAATCGCATTCAAAACCGTAGATAAAGGTGAGCTCCGGTGCAATCTGCGCGGCGAGTTTGCGGGCGTCCTCAAAGGCCAGACGATGTGCCGGCAAGTCGCCCTCGACGACCTGCACCTCGCAGTTAGCATCCATACTGGCAGGCAGGGCGAGGTGGTCGGTCGAGACCATGACGCGGCAGCCTGCCGCAGCAGCGGCACGGACGTTGTCATCAAACGAGGCATGGCCGTCCGAAAACGAGGTGTGGGTGTGACAATCGACCAGCGGGCAAGCGGACATGGCGGCTCCTTTGCGTCAAGCGAATCCGCTTCATTGTAATGGCGCAGCCTCGGCGCGGCGGGAACGCTGCAAGTCGAAACCGACTGGAAAGGGCAGGCGGCGCATGAGGTTGGAGAGCCGTCCCGTTTGCGTTTTCAAAACGTGTACATCAGCCTCCAAAAGCTGCAAAAAATGACATGTTTGGAGGCTGATGTACATGTTTGGATGGGGGCGAGGGGCGGCGACGGACGAAAGTCACGCCTGTGCCACGTCCGATGTGCTAGCGTTTGGGTGAATAAAACGAGCCCGTGCGGAAAGGATTCGGACCGTATGCAACGTGGAAGTACATCTCCGCTGTCCCGCGAGACCGATGCGCCCGAGACCATCGTCAAGCTGGAGTGCGACATCGATGACGCGTCGCCCGAGGTGCTCGCCTACGCCGCTGACCGCCTGCGCGAGGCCGGCGCCCGCGAGGTGCACTGGCTGCCCCTCTACTGCAAAAAGGGCCGCCCCGGATGGCAGTTGCAGGTAATCTGCGCCCGTGAGGACATTGACCGCCTGCAGACGATCATCTTTTTGGAAACCACGACCAACGCTGTTCGTCGCCAGGTGATGGAACGCGTTTGCCTGCCGCGCCGATTCGAGCAGGTGACAACGCCTTGGGGCGAGGTATCCGTTAAGGTGGCGACCCTGCCCGACGGCAGCGAGCGCGCGGCTCCCGAGTACGAGGATTGCGCCCGTCTTGCCCGCGAACATGACGTGCCGCTCCAGCGCGTGATGCAGGCGGCACAAGCCTCGGCACTGCGATTTGAGTAACACGGTCGACGACACGCCGCGCCCAACCCATCAACCCCACCCGAAAGGACCACCATGAAATACCTCATCGCTTCCGACATCCACGGCTCGGCATACTGGGCCGAGCGCCTGTGCACTGCCATCGAATCCGAGCGGCCCGACCGCATCGTGCTGCTGGGCGACCTGCTCTACCACGGCCCGCGCAACGACCTGCCGCGCGACTACGCCCCCAAGCGCGTGATTCCGCTGCTCAACGCCCTGGCCGACCGCATCATTGCCGTCCGCGGCAACTGCGACGCCGAGGTCGACCAGATGGTGCTCGACTTTCCCGTCATGGCCGACTACGCCACCCTGTTTGACGAGACCGGCCGCGAGCTGTTCCTGACGCACGGCCACGTCTTTGGCGCCGGCATGCACAACAGCGTCGACCATGCGCCCGTGCTGCCCGAGGGCTCCGCGCTCGTCTACGGCCATACGCACATTAAGGTCAACGAAGCGAGCGCGACGCACCCGGGCCTGTGGCTCTTCAATCCCGGTAGCGTGAGCATTCCCAAAGACGGCACGCACAGCTACGGTATCTACGAGGGCGGCGCGTTCCGCCACGTGATCCTGGAGGAGGAGTAACCATGTCCGAGCATATGGCTCAGCAAAATGCCGAGGGCTCGCGCGATCTGTCCACGCTGGTCGACGCGTCGGCCGAGCTGCAGCATCTGGTGCAGACCATCTGGCGCCTGCGTCAGCCCGACGGCTGCCCATGGGACCGTGAGCAGACGCACCGCAGCATTGGCAAGAACATGATCGAGGAAGCCTACGAGGCGCTCGATTGCATCGAGGCGGACGACGTGACGCATCTGCGCGAGGAGCTCGGCGACGTGCTCATGCAGGTCGTACTGCATGCGCAGATTGCGGCTGACGCCGGCGAGTTTACGCTGGTCGACGTGGCGCGCGATATCGATGCCAAGCTCATCCGCCGCCACCCACACGTGTTTGGCGATGCGGATGCCGGGAGCTCCGACGAGGTGCTCAAGATTTGGGACGAGGTCAAGCTTGCCGAGAAGGCTGCCAAGGACAAGGCCGTGGCAGCAGGCGAGGCTGCGCCCGAGGGCCTGCTCGACGGCGTGCCCACGCATCTGCCGGCGCTGATGCAGGCCCAGAAGGTGTCGCGCAAGGCGGCTGCCGTGGGCTTTGAGTGGGAGACGGTTCAGGACGTATGGGACGAGGTTGCCGAGGAGCGCGCTGAGTTTGAGGCCGAGGAGCCCGGCTCGCCCGAGCGCGAGATGGAGTTTGGCGACCTGCTCTTTGCCCTGGTCAACGTTGCGCGCAAAGAGGGCATCGACGCCGAGAGCGCTCTACGCGCGAGCACGGCCAAGTTCCGCCGTCGCTGGGCTGCGATGGAGGCTGCTGCGCGCGAGGCGGGCGATGACCTCGCCGCCTGCTCAACCGCTCAACTCAACGACCTGTGGGACCAAGCAAAAGCAAGCGAGTGAGACCTGCGTCTCTCACGGCATCCATTCGTAGAGAAGTCTCTACAAGCAAAAAGCCATATACAACGGAAGATGTGCCAGCTGCGCTTTGGCATCCCACTCGAGTTGTTTAGGGTGCAACACGTAAGCCGTCCCAATTTTCTTGTTAAAGCGCGCGCGGAATCGGTCGAGGGAGATGGTTCCGTATCTGCGTGGCGACTTAACTTCGATGGGGCTGATGCGTGGCTTTCCGGCGGCATTGACATAGGGTCGAGTAACGAGGAAGTCGATTTCCATGCGCTCCTCCCCCTCTTTCTTTCCGCTTTGGGAATAAAAGAAGAGCCTGTGTCCATTGGCCTTTAGAGATTGGGCAACGTAGTTTTCGGTAAGCATTCCTTCGTTCAATCCGATGTCGCCGCGAAGCACGGCCCTGTAAACGTCTTCATCGGTATCGTTGTTGTCAGAGAAGGCAAGCGTTACAAGCAGGCCGGTGTCTGCCATGTAGCACTTGAGTGCTGTTTGCCCCATGCTGAGTGAAAGGCCCACGCTCGGCTCGCTTGCGGCATAGCAGATATTGGCAATTCGCGCGTCTGCCAGCCAAAAGAAGGCTTCTTCGTAGGTGCGCATGCGCGCGTTTTTATCAAGTGAGGAAAGCTTGAATCGCTTTTCGTGCCTAGAGAGTTGACCCGGGATGCCATCGAGTACGGAGACGACTTTGAATTCGTAACCGGTTGCAAAACGAGAGATATCGTTGCGATAGAGCTGGACGATTCGGCGTTTCGATGCGTCGACGGGCGCAAAAGCGCGCTGTTCAACATAGATGGATACCGGCTCAGGCATGCCGCCTACGAGCATGTATTCGCGCATAAGGGAGAGCGCTCTGCGATGTAGGGCATCGGGGAGCGGCTTCATTTTGCTAAAGCTCATGCGAATGAGATCGGCCAGCCCCTTTTCGTCCATGCCCCAGAGGAACTCCTCAAAGTCGAGGGGCTCAAGTTCCAAAAACTCTTCCTCGGACGGGATGACGATATCTTTAATGTTCTGCTTGATGCTGAGCAGGGATCCAGTTTCGATGTAGTCGTAACGTCCGTCTGCAACGAGATACTTGATGAGTCCGCGTGCTTGCGGGTACATCTGGACCTCGTCAAAGACGATAAGCGTCTCGTGTTCATAGAGTTTGACGTTATAGAAAACCGAGAGATAGAGGAAGAGCGAGTCGAAGTCAGTGCGATAGTCCTCAAAATATTGCTTAACTTCGGCAGGTGCTTGAAAGAAATCAATGACAAGGCAGGACTTGTATTCGGTTTCTCCCAACGCGCGGGCAAGCGTGCTCTTGCCGACGCGGCGGGCTCCTTCAATAAGAAGTGCTGTTTTACCAGCGCTTTCATGCTTCCATTTTAGTAGTGTGTCATAGGCTTTGCGTTTAAGCATGGTTACCTCGTGCACGATATCCAGAACTTTTATTACCTGATTATGAACGATATCCAGAACTTCAGACCCTTAGATTTGCACGATATCCAGAACTTTGCACGATGTGAAGAACATTATTGGCTCTTACATTCGCAAGTCGGGTAAAAACGGAATGCGGATTGGAGATTTTAATGGAGAGGACCTCTAGAGATGAATGCCTGGTGTAAAAACAAGGGCCCTAAAGAATGATTTCTCCAATTCATATGTATCCATTGGCTAACTTAGGGCATAATGCAAAAAGTGCGACAAGGCTAACTTGCAAACCAAAGCGCCACATTGGCGCAATGCCGTGTCGCCAAGCATTCAACCCGTTTCCAAGTGAGAGGGAGACAACATGAGTGACATTTTGGACGTCTACGGTCGTGAAGTGCTCGACAGCCGCGGCAACCCCACCGTCGAGGTCGAGGTCGTGCTCGAGGACGGCAGCTTCGGTCGCGCGATGGTGCCTTCGGGCGCTTCGACCGGCGCTTTCGAAGCTTGCGAGCTGCGCGACGGCGACAAGGGCCGCTACCTGGGCAAGGGCGTTTCGCAGGCCGTCGAGCACGTCAACAACGAGTGCGCCAACGCCGTCGTGGGCCTCGATGCCTTCGACCAGCGTGCCGTCGATGCCGCACTGATTGCCGCCGACGGTACGCCCAACAAGACCAAGCTCGGCGCCAACGCCATCCTGGGCGTATCGCTGGCCGTCGCCCGCGCCGCTGCCGAGTCGGCGGGCCTGTCGCTGTATCAGTACCTGGGTGGCGCCAACGCCCACCTGCTGCCCACGCCCATGATGAACATCCTCAACGGCGGCGTGCATGCCGACAATAACGTTGACTTCCAGGAGTTCATGATTATGCCGGTGGGCGCCCCGAGCTTTGCCGAGGGCCTGCGTTGGTGCGCTGAGGTCTACCACACCCTCAAGGGCGTGCTGCACGAGGCAGGCCTGGGCGGCGGCGTGGGCGACGAGGGCGGCTTTGCGCCCAACCTCAAGACCAACGCCGAGCCGTTCGAGTACATCACCAAGGCCGTGGAGAAGGCCGGCTTTACGCCCGGCGTCGACTTCATGTACGCCATGGATCCGGCCTCGACCGAGTTCTACAACGCCGAGACCGGCATGTACGAGCTCAAGGGCGAGGGTGTTGAGTACACGAGCGCCCAGATGGTTGATTACTGGGAGAAGCTCGTCGACACCTATCCCATCATCTCCATCGAGGACGGCATGGCCGAGGAGGACTGGGACGGCTGGGTTGAGCTCACCCGTCGCATTGGCAACAAGGTGCAGCTGGTGGGCGATGACCTGTTCGTCACCAACACCGAGCGCCTCAAGAAGGGCATCGAGCTGGGTGCCGCCAACGCGATCCTTGTCAAGGTCAACCAGATTGGCACGCTCACCGAGTCGCTCGAGGCTATCGAGACCGCCAAGGAGGCGGGCTACGCTTGCATCGTGAGCCACCGCTCCGGCGAGACCGAGGACTCCACGATCGCCGACCTGGTCGTGGGCGTCAACGCCGGTCAGATCAAGTCGGGCGCCCCGTGCCGCAGCGACCGTATCGCCAAGTACAACCAGCTCATCCGCATCGAGGACGAGCTCGAGGGCAGCGCGCGCTATGCCGGCAAGGCCGCGTTTTACAACATTCGCTAAACGGGCGAATTTGGCGAGGGGGAGGCTGACTCGGTTCCGTCCCGCCTTGACTGGATGCTGCAAAGCGCCATGGGCGCTGGGCCATACGGCTCAGCGCCTTTTTTATGTCGAGCAAAGGCTGGCGAAGGCGGTGCAGGCGCTCGTGCTATAACTAAAGGACTTAGCGCAAACAAACCTCAACCGCACAAGGCGCACATGGATCAGATTTACGACAACAGGTACTATTCCGCCGGTTCGCGCGAGCCGTCGCCTCGCCGTGCGCGCACGGTGCAGCTCGGTGGGTCCGCTTATGCCGGCGCCGACCGCTCCACGCAGCGCCCGGCAAGTACCTCGCGCCCCAATGCTCAATCAAATACCTTGGCAGATGGACCGGTGCGCCCGGCACGTTCGTCGCATGCGTCGCGTCCCTCGACTCAAGCACACGACAAATCGAGTAGGCCCTCGAACCGTCTTTCGGGCTCGGACTTTATGCATTACGCCAACGACAACGCGGTTGTCAAGGCGATCTATGACTTTACGCATGGCCCTCTGCGTCCGCTGTTTATCGGTATCGTGGTGGCGCTGGTGCTCGTGAGCCTGTATTTCCCCGTGCGCGATCTGTACGTGGCAAAGCGTTCGAGCGATATCTTGGCCAAGCAGGTCGAGATTCGCCAGCAATACAATGATGAGCTGCAAAAAAGCGTCGACAAGCTGCTCTCGGAGGAGGGTATCAAGGACGCGGCATCCGAGGACCTGGGCCTGGTGATGCCCGGCGAGAAGAGGATTGAAGTGCAGGGCCTGGACGGCGATTCGGATGCCTCGTCGAGCCAGAGGTCGTCGAACGCCAAGAAGGCCAGCGAAGTTGCCAAGGAAATCGAAGAAGTCGGTAAGGATGCGCCGTGGTACATCCAGGCGCTCGACATGCTGTTTGGGTTTAACGGCGTCGAGGGCCAGACGGTCGTGTCCAACGGCAAATAGCGCCCGGAGGGGAGCCCGCAATGACAAATTGCAAACGATATAAGGTGGCGGCGATTGACCTGGGAACGGTGTCGTCGCGACTGGTGTTGGCCCAGGTCGAGGGCGGGACGATCGTGGACTCGTCCAAGCATACCGAGATTACCGACTTGGGCGAGGGCGTGGACGCGACGGGGCGCTTTTGCGAGGCGGCCGTTGAGCGCGTGCTCGCTGCGTGTCGCATGTTTGTGGACGAGGCCCGTGCCTTTGGGGCCGCGTGCATCTGCACCACGTGCACGAGCGCCGCGCGCGATGCCTCCAATGCCGCGCTGCTGCTGGACGGCCTGCGCGATCTGGGGCTTGAGCCTCAGGTGATTCCGGGCGAGGTCGAGGCACGCCTGACGTTTTTTGGCGTGGCGCACGACTTTGCCGGCGAGCGCATCATCGTTGCCGATTCGGGCGGCGGATCCACGGAGCTCGCGACGGGCGTCTATGCACCGGAGCGCGGCATCTTTGCTCTGGAGGGAACGCGCTCGCTGGACATCGGTTGCCGTCGCGTGACCGAGCGGTTTTTCTCGGCGCTGCCGCCGGCGGACGGCGAGCTTGCTGCCGCTGCCAACTGGGCGGGCGAGCAGTTTGCGGGCTATTTTGAGAGCCTGCCTGTCGACTTTGAGCGCGCCGAGCGCCTGGTCGCGGTGGGTGGTACCGTCACTACGCTCGTGGCACTCGTTCACGAGCTGGAGCCGTATGATTCGAGCTTTGTGCACCTGCGCGAGCTTTCGCTGGAGCAGGTTTCGGCCGCTATCGAGCGCATGTCCGCGCTGGATGTTGCGGGCATCGCCGCGTTGCCGGGCGTGCAACCCAAGCGCGCGGGCGTGATCTTGGCAGGCGCCGTGGTGATTCGCGAGCTCATGCGAGTCGGCGGCTACGACACGCTCACCGTAAGCGAGAACAGCTTGCTCGCCGGCATGGCCGCCACCATCAACGAGGTTCTCGACGGCGCGACTCCCACCATCGCCTGGACCCCGAGCCTGAGTGCTCTTTAACCGTCTTCCTCTGAGTTGCGGTGAAATGCGGACTAAAATCGCCCTTTCGGGCCCCAACCAGTCCCTATTCCACCGCAACTCAACAGCCGGCACCTAGGGACGTTTTTTCTGCCGGCACCTGGGGACAGTCCTTGCTGAGCGCCTCCGCAGCCTTTATGCCAGTTTGTCGATTTGCCCAATTTCCCAAAGCGGAATATTGACGAGCGTGTCCTCGTCTCTATATGCCGCCAGAGAGCTCCTCACGCAACGCTCGAGTTTGAATTTTTCGCAGGCTATTTTCAGACTCTTCGCTTTAAGGTTCTCTGCCGCCTTGACCTCAAGCGGAAGCACGGTTCCCGCATGGTCGATGGCAAAGTCGGTTTCGGCATTGCCAGAGGTAGAGGACCAATACACGGGAGTTTTGTCCTGGATCAAAAGCTCCTGCGCGACGTATTGTTCGGTCAGCGAACCTTTGAACTCGGTAAAAACAGCGGATCCGTTAAGAACGATGGCCGGAGAGAGACCGGAGAGCGCTCCGAGGATGCCGGTGTCGATGCAGAACAGTTTGAAGCCCGAGAGGTCTTCGTAGCTCGAGAGCGGTGCCTTTAGAGCGGAAACACGTGGCACCTTATGAACGATTCCGTAGTCCGTGAGCCACTGGAGGCTTTCCTCAAAATCGCGTGCGCGCGCTCCAGGGCGAAGGGCGCCATAGGCAAACTTCTTGTTCTCCTTGGCAAGCTGGCCGGGAAGGGATTTCCAAACCAACCTCATGCGCTCGACGATGCGGGCGGGTGCATGTTTGCCAAAATCGGATTCGTAAGCCTCGATGATTTGCTGCTGAAGCCTTCGGGCTTCAATGAAGTCGCGTGTCTCGGCGAAAGCGGAGACAACTTCGGGCATACCACCGACAACAAGGTATTCCTTGAGCAAGTGCACGAGCTTTTCGGTGACGTTTGCTAGAAGGTTCATGTCTGCGGCAAGGATGGCGTCGGCGAGCGGGTTGCCGTCGACGGCGCGAACGAACTCGGCAAACCCCATGGGACGCATGGTGAGCTGGTCGATTTTGCCGACGGGAAATGACTCGTTTTCGCGTCGGAGCGCGAGGCCCATATAGGAACCGGCTGCTACGATGTGGTATTCGGGTGCAAGCTCGTTGAAGTACTTGAGCGAGGTGATCCCGCGTGGCGCCTCTTGGATCTCGTCGAAGATGATGAGCGTGTCTGTCGGCGTTACGGTTTGGCCACGTAGGAGCTCTATCTGGGAGATGATGCGCTTGGGGTCGAGGTCCCCATCGAACAGCGAGCGTGTGCTCGGCTCGAGCATAAAGTCAAAACGAATGACGTTTCGATACTGCTGGCTTGCGAATTCGTTAAGAAGCCAAGTCTTTCCTGTCTGGCGGGCTCCCTTAAGCAAGAGAGGTTTGCGATTCGCCCTTGATTTCCAAGCGATAAGTTCACTCATAAGCTCTCGTTGCATATTGCCTCCCAACCCTCTCGGCTAGTATAAGACCATTTGGGCGTTTCCATCGGAAAATGTGCGAGACAACCACGTTTTTCCATCGGAAAATGTGCGAGACAACCACGTTTTTCCATCGAAAAATGTGGGAGTGCCAATCTAAGTTGCGGTGAAAAAGTTCTTAAATGAGCTGGTAACCAGTCAAAACAGGAACTATTCCACCGCAACTTCTAAAGTCCACCGGCGTCCGAAAGAAACGAGCCCGCATCCCTGGGGGACACGGGCTCGAAAACAATGCGTGGTAGGGGCGGTGGGACGTCTGCGAATTTGCGCAGCAAATACGCACCGGCCTCGGTCGCCTGCCGGCGCCCTCGCCGGCTCGCTACAAACGCTCCGCGTTTGCTTAACGCTCGCCCCCTCGCGGGTTCGAGCCCCACCGGCGTGCAAAAGAAACGGGCCCGCATCCCTGGGAGATACGGGCCCGTAAAAGCCAATGGTAGGGGCGGTGGGACTCGAACCCACAATCCTTGCGGCGAGAGATTTTAAGTCTCCTGCGTATGCCAATTCCGCCACGCCCCCGTGAGACTAGAAGTCTAGCACAAGCCGCCCGTTACGCGTTGACAGCCATCGAGTGCTGGCCCGACTTTTCCAAGTACTCGGCAAACTTGGCCTCGTCGCCCTTGTTCTTGTACTGCAGGGCCAGCAGGTATTCCAGGCGGCAGCTCTTGACCTTGTCGTCACCGGCCTCTTCGAGCATGCGCTCCAGCTCGGGAATGTCGTTGTGGCGCTTGAGGATCATCGTGTCGTACATCAGCTGGCATTCGTGTGCGACTGCCTCGGCCTGACCGCCCTCAAAGCCCTTAATCTCGTGCAGCAACTCCTTGGACTTTTTGCGGTCCTCCTGGCCAACGTAGTAGTTAAAGGCCTTAATGACCAGGTCGACGCGCTGCATCTTGGGCAGGTTGAGTCCCAGCAGCAGGTCGAACATCTCGCTGGCGCGCTTGTGGTCCTCGCGCAGCAGATAGGAGTTCAGGCGCAGGTAGTCGCGGTTGTAGCGCGGGTACAGCATGCTGGTGAGTTTGCCGTCGAGCAAGCGATCGAACTCGTCCCACTGCTTAGCGGCCATAAGCTGCTGCAGGTGTTTAAACGTGGTGCGTTTTTTGACGCTAAAGAACACCGACACGGCGATACAGATGATAACGACGGCGGTCCAGAGTGTGCGGGAATCGGGCATATTAGGGTCCTTAGTCGCTCATAAAGCGAGCGGTATGACAACACGTACTAGATGTATTATACGCAGCGCGCAAGCAAACTGGCATAAAAGCTCATCGAGGCTAAGTGCCATCGCTCGCTGCGGTACACTTACCTAAAGTAAACCATGAAGGGAGACACTACCTATGAAGAAGATCGTTTTGGCTTGCGGTGCTGGCGCTGCCACTTCCACGCTTGTTGCCCAGAAGGTCGCCACCCTGCTCGACGCCAACGGCTACGCCGACAAGTACGAGATCGTGCAGTGCGCTATCTCCGAGGCCAAGGATTACTGCGACGAGGGCGCTGACCTGCTGATCGCCACCACCGTTGCCCCCGAGGGACTCACCTGCCCGTACGTGAGCGGCGTGCCCTTCATGACCGGCATGAACCGCGTCGCTGCCGAGAAGGCCGTCCTCGACGTCATGGCTCAGTAGGCGCTGACTGTATGAGTGAGCAGAACGCCAACCCGGTCGAGCTTTTTGGCATGCGCGTTGCCCATGTGGGCATCAACGCCACCGACCCGGCAGACGCCTTGGAGATCGCGGAGCTGTTCTCGACGATGATGGGCCTGCCCGTTATCGAGACCCCGGTTTCGTACTTTAACGATTCGCTGGTCGAGGTTATGAAGCAGAACGGTCGTGGCACCAAGGGCCACATTGGCTTTGCCGTCAACGACATCGATGCGGCCGAGAAGTGGTTTGCCGAGCGCGGGCTCGAGGTCAACGAGGAGTCGCGCGCGCTGCTGCCCGACGGTAGCACCAAGCTCGTGTACTTTAAGCGCGAGTTCGCCGGCTTCGCCGTGCACCTGTGCCGCGAGTAGCGCACGAGCTGCTATGGCTAACGAAAAATGGGGTAAGGCGCGTGGCTTTGCCCCATTTTTAATGCCGAGAGGGTGACTGACGGGCTGCCGTAAATCGAAGGTGAATGCTTTTCCGCGAAGTGAACGAGTGAAATCGAGCCCCTGAAGCATCGACACTTTTACGTCGCTCTTTCCTGCGGTTTTGTCAGGTATTTCCTGCGGTTTTGGCGTCAAAAAGTGTGGATGCTTCGGGGGTCCAAAATAGGTCGTTCACTTCGCGGAAAAGCATTCACCTTCGATTCGTGAGAGACGCCCCTACCGCGGCAGGCGAATCGTAAAGCGGCTGCCGACGCCCTCGACTGAGGTCACGCCGATGACACCGCCATGGCTGTCGACGATCCACTTGGCAATGGCGAGCCCCAGACCCGAGCCCTGCGCGCCGGCATCGCGTGCGTTGTCGGCGCGATAGAACCGTTCAAATGCGTGAGCTGCGGATTCCTGGTTCATGCCGATACCCTCGTCCTCAACACTTATGTCGATCGTGCCCGCGCCCGCATCCGGCGTCACGCCAAACGAGATGGATGTGCCCGCGTCCGAATACTTGGCGGCGTTCTGCACGATCACGCGCAGAGCCTGCTTCACGAGCGCCACGTCAACGGGCGCGTCGCAGCGCGGGTCGCTGGTAAGTGCGGCATCGTACGCCAGTCGATATGTGTGCGCGGCATCGATCATCTGCGATTCCTCGCATACCTCGCCGACCAGTGCGGCCAGGTTGGTATTCGCACGCCGCAGGACCGTGCGCCCGGCATCGCCGCGTGCCAAAAACAGCAGCTGCTCCACGAGCTCCTGCATATGCTCGCTTTCGGCTTTGAGCGAGGTGATGGATTCTGCCAGCACGTCCGGGTCGTCTTTGCCCCAGCGGTCGAGCATGTTCACGTAACCCTGAATCACCGCGATGGGCGTGCGCAGCTCGTGACTCGCATCGTTGACAAAGCGCATCTGCTGCAGCTTTGCCTCTTGCATCTGGCGCAGCAGGCGGTTGAGTGCGACCTCGATGCTCGCCAGGTCGGCGTCGCCGGTGGTGACGCTCGGCGAGTCGACGCTTGCGCGCTCGATGGCCTGCTCCAGCGTTTCCATCTTGCCGCCGGCGAGCTGCATGCGGCCGAGCTCGTCCACACGCAAGGCCAGGTCGTTGAGCGGCGCCATAGTGCGGCGCACGCGGCGGGCGCCGCCGAGCATGTTGAGCACGCTGATGACCTGCCAACCCACAACGACAAGGTAGAGAGGCCATAGCGCGACGAGGTCCTGCGCGAGGGGGAAGGTCTTGGTGGTGCGCGCAAACTCGACGGTATAGGTGAGCGTTGTCAGGTCCCAGCCGCGCGCGGGCGTCAGTGACATGCCGTGAACGCTGGCGCTGGGGATCCATCCCGCGGTAAACGCGCCATCGGGCAGCGTCTGGTTGTAGCCATAGACGAGGATCGCCGCCGCAACAAGCAGCAGTAACAGATCCAGCCAGACGTAGCTCACCAAGCGGCGCCACATATAGCTCCAGTTGATGGCGCGGGCGATGGAGGTGACGCGCTTAGCCTCGTCGTTACGCGCGGCAGACATAGCCCACCCCGCGCACGGTCTGGATGATGCGGGCACCGCCGGCGTCTTCGATCTTGGCACGCAGGTGCGCGATGTGCACGTCGACGTTGTTGGTGTCGCCCACATAGTCGTAGCCTAGCGCCTCGTGCGCAATGCGCTCGCGCGTGAGCACGGTGCCGGCATGCGTCATAAGCAGGGCGAGGACGTCGAACTCGCGAGCCGTGAGCGCGATGGGCGAGCCGCCGACCGTGACTTCGCGGCGGTTGGGGTCGAGCGCAACCGAGCCCACGGTGAGCACGGCGGGGGAGGGCACGGCAGAGGTCTTGGCCGAGTCGCTAGCCGGGGGTATCGCAACGGCGCACCCGCCCGCACCGCCCGCCCCAACGCCGCCAACGCCCGAAGCCGCCCGCACGGCCTCCGAGCGCTTCAGCGCCACGCGGATCCGTGCGAACAGCTCCTCAATCGCAAATGGCTTGGTCAGGTAATCGTCGGCGCCGGCGTCGAGCCCGGCCACCTTGTCCATCACGGCATCGCGCGCGGTGACCATGATCACCGGCACATCCTTGTGCTTGCGGACACGCCGCAGCACCTCCATACCGTTGAGCTGCGGCAGCAGCACGTCGAGCAGAATCAGATCGTAGTCGCGCTCCAGCGCCAGGTCAACGGCGGTGCGGCCATCGGCGGCGTGCTCCACCTGGTAGCCCTCGTGCTCCAGCTCGAGCGTCACAAAGCGGGCGATTTTCTCCTCGTCCTCTACAATCAGGATCCGTGCCATACGTGCCCCCGTCTGCGATTACTTGTCGTCGTTGAGATTTTGCTTGATGTCGTCCGCGGCATTGGCAGCGCTGTCCATCAGGTTGTTGATGCTGCCGGGCACGTCGCCGTCGCTATCGATGCGGTAGCGCATGCCAAAGAACAGGCCAATGAGCATCAGCCAAATCGTGGCGCCCCAGGCAAACAGCGCGACGATGGGGATCAGGATGGGGATGTTGAGGATGATCGCATCGCGGCGCGTGGCGATAAACTTGGTGTCCAGGCTCAGGCGGAAGAGCTTTTTGAGGTACTCCCACACGCTGTCCATCTTCTTGGAGAAGTCGGTCTTTTCGCTCGACTTTTCGTAGGCGGCCTGCGCGGCGACCATCTCGGCCGAGGGCTCATCGACTGGCGCGGACTCGGTGGCGGCGTACGCCGACGTGGTCTGGGTCTTGCCATGCGACTCGAGCCAAATGATGGCATCCAGCACGTTGCCGTCGGCGGCGTCGAGCGCGGCCTTGGCATCGGTGTAGCTCACGTTGCACTTGGTGCGGATGGTTTCAACTTTTTCGAGGTCGTCCATGACCTGTCCTTTCGTTCGATGGGCGCAACGCCGGGCGATTTGCCCGGGCGCGAGCGTTGCGTTCGGCGGCCTGCGTGGTGCCGCCCCGCCCTTGGTCGAACTCTATAGTGCAGGTTATAGATTAAGCGATTCTTGAGCCAAGATTAATGTTGGATGAGTTTTTGGGTGGCAATGGGAAAGGGAGAGGTTTCCTTCTGGGTAGCTAGCAGCGAGGTCTAATACTTTTCCGAGAAGTGAACGAGCTAAATCGGACCCCCGAAGCATTGACTCATTAAGGGCATCGTTTCCTGCGGTTTCGATACTGGAATCCTGCGATTTTGCCGGCGAAAAATGCGGATGCTCCAGGGGTCCAAAAAGGGGCGTTCACTTCTCGGGAAAAGTATTAGACCTCGATAGCGGCTGATGTTGATCCGGTAACAAGCCGGCGGCAAAAATGAGATAAGTAAGGCGCGCCGATCATATGGAATCAAAACATGTTGCAAAAGTATGAAAATATCCTACAATTGCAACATGAAGTACTTTAGCAACATAACGGCGATAAGCGAGCTTTCCGAGAGCGAGGGCGTGTTTACCACAGCCCAGGCGGCTCGCATGGACATCTCTCGAGATGCGCTGGCACATTCATGCCGTGTGGGGCGTCTTGAACGGATATGCCACGGCGCCTACCGGATGTCCGGAACGCAGCGCCGAGACACCGACGAGCTCAACGCTCTATGGAAGCTCACCAATCCCTCCCTTTGCGCATGGGAAAGAAAACGCCAGTGGGATGGCATCGCCGTGAGTGGTACGACTGCGGCGAACCTTCAGCAAATGGGTGATTTCTATCTGTCCCCCTACAGGATGACCGCGCCCATGCGCATCAATACAAGAAACGAATCCCTTTCTTTTGCAAAGCGCGAGATTGCTGAGCAGGACATCGTCTGGCTCGACGGCCTGCCGGTAACTAAACCCGAGCGCACGCTTGTCGATCTTTGCCTCGATTGCGAGGACCCCTCATTAATCATCGATGCCTATCACGATGCGCTTGGGCGAGGGCTCGATATACAGCGGCTGAGAGGTCTTGTAGAAGAGAACTCTAAAACCGCCAAACGACGCGAGCTGATGGCGCCTTTGCTGATGGTACTGAACGGGTAATGCGAAACGGAGGACATGGTGAAGTACAAAACGCCTGCCGCATTGGAGATGGCTGTTAGGAATGCCGCAAGAGAATCACCAATGGATACTAATCGGGCAATCGTTGGTTTCTACTTTCATCGCTTCCTATGTCGCGTTTTTTCAGAAGATGACTGCCGTTTTGTGCTTAAAGGTGGTCAAAGCGTCCTGGCGCGAACGCTCGATGCGCGTGTCATAAGAGATATTGACTTGGTTGCTCAAGAGGAGAGCCTCGAAGAGGCTGTTGCCGATCTGGTGCGGGCGGCTTCGATTGATCTGGAGGATTTCGTTTCGTTTGTCTTTGATCGTGCAGAGCAGATCAAAGAAGAAGATGAGTATCGGTGCGGTGCTGAGGTATGGTTCACCCCCTTTATGGGAACCAAGAAGCTACAGCCAATTTCAATTGACTTGGTAATTGATGAAGTGCGGGGACTTGAGCCTGAGGTTCTCGCGCCGATCGATCGTTTGAATATCGAGGGGCTCCCAGTCTGCGACTATCGAGTATGCCGAGTGGAGAGCGCCCTTGCAGATAAATTGCTCGCAATGATAGAGATGCATGAGGGCCGTGCCTCTTCGCGAATCAAGGATATAGTCGACATCTTGGTGTACGCGAAAACTTGCTTCATCGATGGGGCTACACTTATCGAGAGAGTCGAGAAAGAAGCGTCTGTCCGCAAGGTGGCAATGCCGGAAGAGTTCGTGGCGCCTCTCTGGTGGAAACAAAATGGTTCTGCGCAGTATGTAAAGATGGCTAGGCAGGCGGGGGTACTTGATCTCGCGGGGAGTATCACTGGAGCAGAAGAGGTCGTCAATCGGTTGTATGCTCCGTGCTTCGATCGTTCGGAGAATGTGCGCAAATGGAATCCCCAGACTACGGGATGGGAGTAGCCCAGACAGTTAAGCCGGCGGCAGGAGCTGGTCCCGCCGCCGGCTTGGGGCGTTACTGCTGCCTATGTGTTACTCGCAGATTTGGTCGAGCACTTCGATGATGGTCTTTTTTGCGACTTCGAGGTTGCGCTGGGCTTGGGCGACGGCAGCCTCGGCTTGTTTCTTTGTTTCTACGACCTCGGCAAAGCGATTGATGGATTCGCTGTACTCGCGCGTGCGCGGGTCGAGCGCTGGCGGGACTTCGATCTCGAACAGGTCGTTAGGGCGGATGGCGCGGATGCTGGCTGCTTCGGTTAATGCTTGAATCAGCTGTGCCCCATGGCCTTCGGTAAGGTATCCAACGATTATCTCCGAAAACACTACGCGCTCCTCTTCGGTCATCGTTTGGAACGACGGGCGAATGACGGTGGTGTTATGCGAAGCAACTAGGTGTTGCTTCGCGTCATCGGCGCTGACGACGAGCAGGTTGGACGCGCCGTAGCGACCCAGCATGCGTGGCATGACGATATCTCCAGCGCGGAGCTCATATCGATCGAGAACGCTGGGGTTCACCTTTACGATTTTGGAATCCGAGCTATTTGCACTCTCTACAGCATATGCGGGTAGAAGGTTGCCATCTTGAAAATCCTGAGATGAGATGCGGCGTACCTCGATTGCATCAATGTCGTTTGATGTGGTGCTCTCGCGGGGCATAAATGGAGCTACTCGCGTAAAAGCGTCACCGAGCGTAGCCCTGTAGTTTCGGGTGAGGCTGATAAGGCTGATTTTGCCTTTTGAGAGGGCTGCGCGATGCAGCAGCAATTCACGCGTGGCAAAAGTGGACGTTTCGATAGGCGTTGATCTGGGCGTATTGGTATCAATGCGGGCCCAGTCGGGGGAGATGGAAAAGGTGATATCTGAGTAATACGATGTTTCTGTCACATATCGAAAACGCGGCCCGGATTCGATTGCGCTGCGAAATGCAACGCTGCGATTTCCTGAAGACAATATGAGAAGCGCGCTTGTCATGTAGGGCCTGGGTTCAGAAAGTGGCAAATACACGACGCTCTCGATGAGTCCTTCGCGTATCAGGATCGTGCGCGCCTGCTCGGCTTTATCGAGTAGGTCGGCGGGCAGCACTACGGCTGCGCGAGTGCGATTCGAAAGGGCGAGCGCATACAGACACCAAATAAAGGGACCCCAGTCACAGAAATCGAGGTAGCCGGGCTCTAAGTAATCGATCAAGGCGATACATTCTTTTTCGATGTCGTGTTTGCCCGTACGGTAATACCCCGATGCGTCGATAAACACCGGAGCCGCATCGCCATTGCCCGCGCCCTGCCTGCCGGGTTCAAGCTCGCAAATATCGGGTACGCCGTTGCTGTTCAGGCTGAAACATTCACGAAGCGCCTTACAGTCGATGGCGCCAGGCAGACGGACGGTGAGTAGACGGCTGCCCTGCTCCAGATTAAGCGCGCGTGAGAGGGCGGCGGCGGTGAGACGTGGCAATGATGTTGTTTCACGCATGTATAGAGCCCTTTCTTCTTAGTGGGTTATATATTAGCAGAAAATTTTGATAATTTCTAATGACGAGAACAGAGCACTGTGCTATTCTCGAAGTAATCCAAAACCAACTCAATACAAACTGCTTGATGCAATCGCTACACAGCCTTTAGGTAAACTGCGCTATCAAGCAGGGTGATTTCACTAACGAAGCTACAGGTTAGGTCGATTGTCATCGTCCATGCCTCAGACCATTCTAAAACATAGAACAGACTTATCGACAAACATCCGCAACCGGATAGGAAGAAGCATTCATGAAGAATGAAGACAGCATTTACGAGGTGTTCCTCAACACGATCGACGAAGATCTCCGCAGCATGTGCAAAAAGAACGGGAAGGCAGAGATGCCGTTTCCGTATCCGTACTGCGGCGAGCAGGATACCGAGCGCTTGGCCAAGGCACTCGTTGACGTGCTGGAAAAGCACTCGCCCGATATTCCCGGGCTGGTGCCCGAGCAGTATCGAGACGATGTGCACGAGGCCCGCGAGCTTTTGGCCGCAGCGTCGCTCGCTTTGTTGTCGCTGTATTTTCCCCAGCGCGATAACTGCGCGCACTGCATGGCCATCTTAATTGGCATGTTTGAGCACGGAAGCAATCCGCGCTTTAAGTCGAGCGGTGTGCGCATGTTCGAGCAGGTTACGACAGGTATGAAGTACTCGTCTGAACAAGGTGGATATATTCTGTCTCGCTTTGTGCGAAGCATTGACTACAAAAGACCCTGCGACCACGTGCATCGCGATGGCTCGCGCGGTTTTACGGCGGACGAGGACGATGCCGTCATGTTTTATAAGCGCTATCTCAAGGTGCAGAGACACGTATTCGATACCAGTCCGCGTTTCAACTTTGAGCTATGCGTCAAACGCCCGTTTGAGGCTCTTTCGGACAATCGGGAGAACTTTTATTGCATGGAGGAAAAGATGGAAATCGATTTGGCAACTAAGGTACGGGAGCTCCAGGACCGCTACACCCTCAACTTCGCTCAGGCCAAAGAGTATGACCTGCTCGACAAGCTGATGATTGATGCATTGCTTGCATATCTGCGCGACGGGTCAGTCTCAATCGCGGCGCGCGAGAGCTATGTGGCGCAAACCGAGCGTCTGATTGACGGTGCGGTCAAGTTGCCGTGTGCGACGAGCCCCAAGGAGGGCGCAGACGTCGACCGTATTTCCTAGCAATCACGCAGAACTATCGACAAGAAAGGGGCCGTGCAATGTCGGTCATTAAGATGTACGGCTACGAGGCCGCGCAGCAAACGGAGTATCAGACCAAGAAGTGGGCGACCAAGGAGGAAATGCAGACGCTGTCATCCGGCGATGAGCAGCGCGATGTGATCTTGGCGCAAGGTGCCACGGTGGCTTTCTACGAGGGCGACAAGCACTGGGAGACGAGCGTGTCCAACAATGTGTTTGCCTTTGGCGGTACCGGCAGCGGCAAAACGGCGAGTTTCATTTTGCCCAACCTGCTCAATCACCACGAGTGCTGCTATGTGGTCACGGACACCAAGGGCGAGCTGCTGCGCCGTACGGGGAAGGGCTTCGAGGAGGACGGCTACGAGGTAACGGTTCTCGACACCATCAATCCCGAGCAGTCGTCCGGGTACGATCCTTTGCGCTACGTGATGGATGTCGAGGATATCCCCACCACAGTGGCGTCAATCATGGAGGGGGTCGATCCTGACAGGCGTAGCTTTAGGGACGATCCGTTTTGGGACAATGCGAGCGATCTGCTACTTCGAGCGATTATTGGAATCCTGTTCCTCTTAGAGTGCCTTGCCGGCACATTTGCGCCGGACGGGGATCCCGCAGCTCCGCGACGCTATCTTAAGATGAACAACGTCTTTAAGCTGGCGGCACTCATCAAGGTTACGGGAGATGGCGAGGGACGATTTCCGCTGGATCACCTTGTGGAGCAGGTGGAGTCCAAGGAATTTCTTGGCAAGTATGATTCTGCGAACGCGGACCTGTATGGCGTTGAACAGTATCGTGATTTTCGCGGGGCAGCCGATAGAACGCTTAAGAGCATTCTGATCACGCTTAACGCGACCATCTCGCGGCTTAAGACCCCCCAGCTCATGCGCGTCTTTGAGAAAGACGAGATGCGCCTCGACCGTATCGACGAGGGCAAGCGCGTAATCGATCTTAAGGTGAGCGACAACGACTCGACCAATGCATGGCTTGCGAACGTTGCCCTTAAGCAGCTGTTTAACCTGGCCCAGCGCCGCGCTGATTCCAACCCCAGCGGGCATTTGCAGCGCCACGTGCAGTTTATTCTGGATGAGTTTCCCAACGTGGGCCGCATTCCCGATTTTGAGCGGAGTATTGCGACCGTGCGCAGCCGTGGCATTAGCTTTTTGATGTGCGCGCAATCGCTGAGTCAGCTCGATGGTGCGTACGGCAAATCCGCAGCGCTTACCATCCTCGATAACTGCGACAGCTTGATCTATATGGGCGGCGGCAGCAACATCGCGACACAGGAGTACATAAGCAATCTGTGCGGCGAGTCGGTTCTGGGCACCAATTACGTGGGCGCCGAGCGTACTGCCGTCGATGTGCGCGGTTGCGTGATAACCCCGGGCGAGGTGGGGCTTATGCCGCGTACCGACTGCCTGGTCAAAGTAACCGGCATGCGCCCCTTCCGTGCCAAGAAGTATTTTTGCGGCGACCATCCCAATGCGGCCAAGTGGCTGAGGGATTAGTCCTTGCAGCTTCGCGCGCTCCATCTTGCCTATTTGACCGCACGGCTTCCATTGGCCGCTAGCCGTGCGGCCTCGTTTTACTTCCTTACCGATTCCGTTTAGAAGGGAATTACCATGTCCGTTATGTATCGTGAGCCTAGCATTATCAAGAAGTCCAAGGACGGTCGCGTTGCCGCCGTCGATATGGCAAGTGAGCTGCTTAACAGCCGCGTGCTGCTGCTGGAAGGCGAGGTCAACGATGTGACCTGCAATGGCCTTATTAAGTCCATGCTGGTGTTGGAGCATCAGAGCGCCACCGAGCCCATCACCCTCATCATCAACAGCCCGGGCGGTAGCGTTACGGCGGGGCTGGCGCTCATCGACACCATGCAGTCGCTCGACTGCCCCGTGATCACGGTGGGCGAGGGCGTCGTGGCCTCGATGGCCGCGGTGATCTTGGCCTGCGGCGACCACCGCCAGGTATACCGCCACACGCAAGTGCTCATCCACCAGTTGATGGGCGGCACGGGCATGGCGCAGCAGACCGATATCGAGATCGTGGCCCAGCACACGGCGGCCATGCGCGCCGAGCTGGACGAGCTGCTGGCCGAGCATGGCAACCTGAGCGCCCAGGAGTTCCACGAGCTCACCGAGCGCGACTGCTGGTGCAACGCCAGGCGCGCTCTGGAGTTGGGTCTGGTGGACGAGGCGATTGCTCCGAGTAAGAAGGCGCTCTAGCGGGGCTCATGTCTTGTGGGCATATAGAGCGGGGCGAACGATCGCGTAGTTTAACGGCCAGAAAGAGGTTGAACATGAGCAGGATTTGGGATGTCGACGGCATTGAGTGGGAAGACCTGCCCACCGTGAGCGACCTGCTGTGCGCTGCGGACACAAAGATCCTGGCGCGCGAGGTTGCCCTGCGATACGGCGGCAAGCCGGACGGCCGCGGCCGTGTCGATAACGAGCGCAGCTTAAAGCGCGCCCGCCGCAAGGTCAAAAAGCTGCGCAAGGTTGACCCCGAGCCCAGCGACAATATCGTCCTGCTGCCCAAGCACGTCATCAATCGTCGTGGTGCAGGCCACGGCTTTGGCTATTACGACGTGGAGCCGTGCATCTTTACACGCGGCGGCGTTCAAATGCTAGGTGAGGATGTGCTCGCCAAAGTACGTCCGTGGGAATTGATCTTGATGGATGATGAGTCCGCGAGCGAAATGCTGGGCTATCGCGTATGGCTCGGCGGCGAGTGGGACCTGTGCGAGCGCTACCGCTTTTTGGCCGTGGTGTGCGTTCGCATGCTGAACAGCATCCGGGCGCAAAAGGAGCTGCGCAAGTGCCTCGTGCAGGGCGAGACAGCCTGTGATATGGACGAGGACGAGGCGATCGAAGGGATTCGCCGCGACGTGCTGTATCCCGAGGAAGTGATCAACGCCAAACTCGGCGGCTATTGGGATGCGAGTTTGGGACTCAACCTGCCCTGGAAGAACGAGCACCGGCAGACTTGCACGCGAATCGACAGGGCTATCGATGACCTGTTTTCTAAGGAAACGAAGCGCTGCGCTGCCGAGCTTGGGAAGAAACTTGAGCGAGGGTATGAGGAGCGCAGGGAGGTGCCGTTGTTTCAATCATTCACCGACGAATGAGAAAAAGGCGGCGGCCGCGGTCCCCCGCGGGATTATCCTGGACCTATTACGTGAGCGGTGCGCGGGCGAGGAGCAATCATGGCTGGTCGTGGAAGCAAATGGTCGAGGGAAGAAACCCTTGCGGCTCTGTTTCTGTACCTCGCCCTACCATCGAAAAAGGTTGATGATACAAACGAGGATGTCCAGGCGCTAGCTAAGGCCATTGGCAGAACGCCGGGCGCGGTTGCTCTAAAAATCTGGAACCTTGCATCATTCGATGAGCGTCGACGTGCTCGCGGCAAGGTTGGAATGACCCATGCAAGCAAAATGGACAAGATGGTTTGGGCTGAGTATTCCTCTGCTGGTGATGAGCTTGTCGAGGAGGCGACTGATGTTTTCCTCAACCGTTTCGATTTTAAAGAACCGCTAAGTGATGAGCTGAAAGAGACGATCGGCTTTGATTTGCCAGAGGGCAAGGAGCGCGAGGCAATTGTTTCGATGCGGGTGAACCAGGAGTTCTTTCGAAATACCCTGCTCGTCAATTACGATTCAAGATGCTGCTTGACGGGGCTAACGAACAAGGCTCTGTTGGTTGCTAGCCATATCAAGCCCTGGAAAGTCTCTGATCCAAAGACGGAGCGACTCGCGCCCGACAACGGCTTGCTTTTGAACGCATTGCACGATAAAGCGTTCGACCGGGGACTAATCACCATTACGAAGGACCTAAAGATAGTGGTGTCTAGCGTGGTCGAGCACGAAACTCCTGAGGACGAGTACTTGTGGCGCTACAACGGAGAGCCGATTACGCTTCCGAAACGATTCGCCCCAAGAGCTGAGTTTATTGAATATCACAACGATATGGTGTTTAAGGGGTAGGGGTCCGTATGGAAAGCCCGAGTTGAAAGCGATTGTTGTTAAGACGTTGCTTAAGCGTCCTCGTTATCCGGAGACATTTTTAGTATTTGAGGGTCGTTATTAATTATTAGGAATGATTTTCGAAGAGTATTGGCTTTATTTGGCTTAACGATGGATATGGGGGTGCGTGCCATGCTTCGCTGCCGATTCTTGGGTTGAGGAAAGGGATATTGATGTGCGCAACGTGTGTTGTGTCCCAGCTAGCGTCTAAACTAAAATCCTTGAGTCTGAACATGGACGGCGCATCGGAGGTTTGATGTCGGTAATTGTTCCCCCCATTAAATGCCAGGGAATTAAAACGAAGCTAGTCCCCTTCATTGAGGAGACAATAAACTGGGATAAGCAGCAGGGGATATGGTACGAGCCGTTTTTGGGGAGCGGGGTTGTGCTATTTAACGTTTGTCCACAGAGAGCGGTGGTCGGTGATCGCAATCAACACATTATTGATTTTTATAGAAGCGTGCAGCGGCATGAAATAACATCAGAGTCTATGCGGGAATACCTTGAACGCGAATCTGTGATGTTGCGTACTGGTGGAGCGGAATACTACTACGAGGTAAGGGACAGATTCAATACAAGTCATTCACCGTATGACTTTATCTTCTTAAATAGGTCCTGTTTTAACGGCGTTATGCGTTTCAATAGGAGCGGGATGTTTAACGTTCCATTTTGCAAGAAGCCCGAGCGTTTTTCCAGGTCGTATATAACTAAGATATGCAATCAGATTGATAGGGTGCAGGCTGCCATGGAAGGCAAAGACTGGGAGTTCAAATCTTGCGATTGGAAAGAGATTATGCGGGCGCCAAGAAAAGGCGACTGTGTTTATCTCGACCCTCCTTATATCGGCCGCGATACAAATTATGTGGGTGAATGGCCAGAGTCTGAAGCTGTTGCTCTGGCTGATGCTGCTCATGCGACTCAGGCGGATGTCTATCTTTCCATGTGGAAAGAGAATAAGTACAGGGTGAATGAGCATATTGAAAACTGTTGGAGTGATTTTGAGTGCTTTGAATTCTCCCATTTTTATCACGTCGGCTCGAAGCAGAGCTTACGCAATTCAATGATCGAAGCGCTTCTCGTGAAGGCCTAAGAAATAACTCTTACTTGGTTCATGTGCTGGAAATGATGATATAGAAGTAGATGGAATAACGTCCCCTAGTCCACCTTTAATCTCGTGTTTCCCTTTCCTTCGTCCACTTTTCTCCTAATAGCCGTTACTTTCTGTCGCCCCGGCTGTCGTTGACGACATCGCCATAGGAGAGAATTCGATCGCGTAGGCTTGAATCAATTTCAATAACGTTTGTTTCGACCCATCTTCTGAATCCCTGAAAGTCGGTGTAACTCTTTTCTTTCGCTGTATATTTTGGATAGTTTCGCCAATAAAGTTCGAATGCATCGTTCCCCATCTTTGAAAAAGGCCCTGAACCCTGAGTGAATGGGCTGATTGAATTCGAGGAAATAGTTCCGATATTTTCGGTATTGCCGCTACCGGTGGTGAAGTCTGAAATGCGGTATTTCTCTTGAATAAAGAATTCAACATTGCTGTAGGGTTCGGGTATTTCTTTTAATTGGTTAAGGGGGTAGCAGGGACGTGCGCTCTCTATTTCGTCGTTTCGGTCGTAGACGAATCCGATTACGTAGTGTTTGCAGAACTGATTATAGGGATAGAGGATGTTCTTCCTCCCATCGCGCAGAAAAGATGCATATGATCCAAGTGTAAATTTATATGGAGCAATGCCTCCTCTCTTTAGGTGCTTTCGATAAGTTGATTTGACATCGACAGCAATTCGATTCCCCTCTTCGTTTTGAGGGGTTAGTACAAAGTCCGGATAGTAGTTTTGTTTGTCTGGGGTCGTTAGCGTAAACCCGAAGTCGTCGGCAATCTCCTTGAGCAACGGCTCGGTAAGCATCTCGAAAATTCTTCCGAGCAGTTTCGTGTCATATCCGATTGGATAGATGGTTTCGTCGCGAAAAGCAAATCCCTTAGCAACCCAATCGACATTATGCTCGGCTACAGTTTTATTGAATTCGCTAATTAAATCAAACATTGTTGTCTCTATTTCAATCGATGCCTGCAGAGAAATATCGATGGGTCGGTTTGCGTTGATTGTAGCTCGCCAATGAATAAAAACAAGGATGCATTCGGTCGCCTTCGGCTCTGCTCGAGGTTGCCAATCAAGGTGATTCAAGTTTGCTGCGAGTGCGCCCTAACAGTCATTACGTCGTATACGAGTTGTGCTAATCTATTTGTGAACGGCGGAGCCCTTTATGGATGGCTTCGCCGTTCACCGTTAAATAGCGGCACTTTCAATCTCTTGGTCATATCGACTGAGTAAAATGTTGATTGTTCAGATTGGAGGCGGCTATGGTTCAACCGAAAATCCAGGGAAATCACCGAGCATATCCAAAGGAGCTGGCGATATATGTCGAGCGTATCCTATTGGAGGAAACTGATGCTGGGCTTGGCAAAGGGTTGAGCGTTTCTGACATAATGGCGGAGCTTAAAGCCCGTTATGGCTATGAAGTTAAGCGCGACACAGTGCAGGGCGTATTGAACGCACTTGTTGATTCTGGATCAAAAAAGCCTTCGCTCTGCAATAATGCGGGCGCCAGTCCGTTAACCGAGATGAATAGTATCGATCTCGACAACAGTTGTCTGAATCCGTTCTACACGGTGATTGCAAGTCGATTGGCTTGTAAGGGCGAGCGGCTGACGAATGGCGATGGGGAATCTGCACCTAAAAATGCGAAGCGCCTGTACAGCATAGAGCGTCAAATTGATAGTGCGCAAATTGAGCATCTGTGCCGTCTCATTGAAGCCTCTACGGGCGTGGGTGGAGCCGACGTACTTGAGCATGCAGTTCTTCGCCTACTGTGCGGCGAAGAAAGACGGCAGATCGAAGATCGTTTGGCTCAAGAAAATGCTCTGCTCAAAAGCGGCAGAATTGCAAATATGGAAGCAACGCTTGCAAATTTGAAGTTATTGGAAAAGGCCATTAGCCAAAGGCAGAGAGTCCGCTTTCGAACTTCTGATAAGGGGCGATTGCATAGTCATACGCCATATCATCTATGTATGCACGATGGCTACTACTACCTGTTTGTGGGTCACAAGGGTGCCGCGAGGTCTTTTGACGCAATTCGAGTTGATAGCCTGCGGGATATAACCATTGCTGGACCATCGGACGATGCAAAAGGTCATTTTGAGGCGATGGCCGAAGAAGCAAAAAGGTTCTCTTGTGCTGGCGTGAACAGGATGTTTAGTGACGACATCGTTACGGTTCACGTAAGGTGTCATAACCAAGCAAAGGAGAAGTATCTTTTAGCCGAATTTGCCGGAAACGATGGGTTTCGGCGCGAGACACAGGACGGGCATCCAAATCCAGAGTATTCGTTTATGGCGTCGTATGATGGCATGAAAACATGGGCAATGAAGTGGCTCGATGTGTTTGAGATACTTCAACCAAAGAAATTGCGCGATGACGTTGTGGACATTATTGGACATAAATGTATCTATGTGAGTGCGAGGACTGATTCAAATGACCCCTGCTGAGAAAAAGCAAGCAATTGGCGATGCGTTAGATTACTGGTATTTGCTTGATTTTTTGAGCCAAGGCGACCAACCCGAAGAGAAAAAGGACCCGCCTAGGCCCAGAAAAGGAATGCTTGATGACTGCTTTGTCCCTGAAGAGCGGGACGACCAGGAGCTAAGGACGCCTTCTGAAGAAGCGAGAGAGCGTACGGATAGTGTCACAAACGGCGAAAACTGGCCGATCTCAACGATTTATTGTCACCTGGGCTCCGTTCCACGCGAAGCGGTCATGACTTATCTTGCAGAAAAACCGGGGAATGAAATCGAAAAAGAGGATGAGTGCATGACGGTTGCACTATTAGGTGTGAGTCCTGATGGTCAATTTGTCAGCTTCGAGTTGTCCTCCTTATTTTGGTGGTTGAAGAGGAACGTCGGGAATAGCCTAAATGCCATCGGTAGCTTTGAGAAAGAGCAGGACGATATTTGCAAGAAGCTCAATCAAGAACTCGTTGGAACAAAGCTGACATATGGTGTCATTAGGGGCATTGTCAATAGTTGCGTCCGGCCAATGATTAAGGGGATAGCCAGCTGCCTTCCCGACGGTGACGGGGCTAAACGTATCAGCGAGTGGTGTTCAAGGCTGCTTGTCGAATATAGAGCAATGAAGCCAAAGGACAGCGGGGACGATGCGTGTCCAACGTTCGACCAATCACTCTGTCACTCATTTTTCGCAAAAGACATTTCCATGATAAATGAGCTGTGCAACAAGTCAGGGTCTTTCGACGATCTTCGTGAGGGATCGCTGTCTCTTGTCGCCGCATACCTTGAAGGTGGCTTGAGGAATGAATCTGCCTGCGGAGAGATCGATCTTCTGGACGGCGAAGACGATGAAGATCTGGCTGATCGTGCAGACTTCTTTTCTGAAGTGTTGGGAGCCGGCGCTACACCTATCGGTCGCTGGCCGAGTAAATACTCCTTGAGTTTGATGCAACAAGTGGCGGTAAATCTTGCGGTTGGTCGTGGCGGTTCGACACGCAAATACCCGGCAAACGACGTTATGTCGGTTAACGGTCCTCCGGGCACGGGAAAAACAACCCTGCTCAAGGATATCGTTGCGGCTAACGTTGTCGAAAAAGCCCGTCTGCTGTGCGAATATGACAAGCCCGATGACGCCTTCGAAGAGGTAGAACTTAGCAAACGGTATCTCAAGTACGCCAAGAATCCTTATCGCTTCAAAGAGGGCAGAACGGGAGATGCGATAAAAAGTCTCAGCATCTTGGTCTGCTCGACAAACAATGCAGCAGTTGAGAACATCGCCAAAGAGCTTCCTGATGGGAAGGCCTTTTTGGAGGGTATTGACGAATCTGAGAAAAAGGAGTTTCTAGAGTCAGATTTGTCCAACATTGTTTGGGGAAAGAAAAACGAGCAGAAACCGGTGGATGATCTCTATTTCTCTTCGGCGCTCGTTGACAATAAAGGCAATCTTCGCGACCCTACGCATCCTGGGCTTATGGTTGCGGCATGTCTGGGAAACCGTAGGAATATTAATAACTTCAGAGATTGCGAGCTTTCTTCGCTGCAGTTTAACGGCGGGCTGGGAAAGGGCGGACGGTTTTCTGAGGCGAAGAAGCTGTTTCTTGCTCAATACAAAAAGATAACCGATCGATTCAACAGAATGGAGGAGCAAGCAGCCGGGGAGCGCGAACTTCTGAACCGCAAGAAGCATTTGTCCCAATTGAATTGTAGGTGTCAAAAGGACGAGCGAGAGATAGTTGAAGAACTGACAACCGAAACGGTATGTCTGTCTCGTCCTTTTGAAGGCAGTTCCGCAGGTGATGTCCGGAAATATCTTGATGACATTGCGAAGGATACTGCTGATTATGAGGCGAGAAGGAATAGGCTTGAAGCAGAATTGCGCGATGCGGAAGAAAAGGCCAGTGGGCTGATCGGGAGCATCTTCAATAGGGGCCGTTTGTCCGATAGCCGCGAGAAGCTCGATTCCTTTATGCTGCAAACCGCACCGGACCAGAGGCTTGTTGCGCTGCGTACGAAATTCGAGAACAAATACGAAAAACTAGAGAATGAAAAGAAGGAACTATCCTCTTTGTGGGTGAAGATCCAAGGTCAAAAGCGCAACAGAGTTGATGGTGCTGAATCTGTTGAGACGATTAATGGGCATTTTGTCGAGTGCATCTCAAAGGGGGATAGCGAAAGCCGAAAAAAGACTCATCTATATAATCCATCCGATGACCCTGACCTAAAAAAGGACCGCAACCTGCTATTTCTCTATGCATTGCAGGTGACACGCGAGTTCATCCTTGAATCAAAATGTATGCGGAATAACATTGCGCTTCTACGAACATACTGGGGAGCCAAAGACAAGGGCGTCGATTCTGGTAAAAAGGAGTTAATAGAGTTCACGCAAGCCGATAGAAGGAGTATGGCCCCTGCGCTCTTTCAGACGCTCAGTTTGCTTACCCCAGTGATTTCTTCCACGTTTGCGTCGATTGGCCGCATGTTTGAGGACATTCAGATTGGGAAAGACCCTTTATTTGGCCTGCTGATAATAGATGAGGCGGGACAGGCGGTGCCGTATGCTGCTTTGGGCGCCCTTGCTCGCAGTCGACGTGCAATGATTGTCGGTGACCCCTCTCAGATTGAGCCTGTGATCACAGGGGATGTTAAGGAGCTCCGCGCTGTCCTCGGTAAAAAAGTATTACTACCTTATAAGGGGGATATGGCTTCGGTCCAGCGACTTGCCGACGCCGTTAACCCCTATGGCCACCTGCGCAGCAACGGCGAGGATGATCAATGGATTGGCTGCCCGCTTGTGGTTCACCGTCGCTGCATATCACCCATGTTCGATATTTCAAATGAGATCTCGTATCAGGGCTCCATGCTTAACGAGACGGCTAGCCCAAAAAAGGATCTCGCTGACAGCTTTTATCTAAAGTCCTCACAGTGGATCAATGTTACGGGATTTGAACGTGGCAATCGCGATCATTATGTTGATGCCCAGGGCGATAGAGTGTTCGAGATTGTCAAGGACGCTTTTGATAAGGCCGTAGCTACGGCTGAGAAAAAAGCTTGCGAATCGGGCAAGTCCGAGGGAATTGTTATTCCAAGTCTCTATATTATTTCTCCGTTTAAAACCGTTGTCAGGGGGCTTCAGGACCGGCTGTTAAGTGCTAGGACTGAAGTGGCTGACAAAGATGCATGGCAATATTTCGCAAAGCATAATATTGGTACGGTTCATACGTTCCAAGGTAAAGAAGCCCATCAAGTGGTATTTGTCTTGGGGTGTGATACAAGGCGCAGTTGTGAGGGCGCAATCAAGTTTGTAAACCCAAATATCGTGAATGTTGCGGCAAGCCGAGCCAAGTATCGCCTCTACGTAATTGCCGACTATGCAGCGTGGAAGATTAACGAGAACGTTGCAACGATGAAGCGCATTCTCGATACGGCATGGGTTGTGCATTGGGAAAATTACCAGAAAACCGGCGCTATTGAGGAACTCAATGCAGCCAAGGATATGCTGCCGCGAGGAGAATCTCTTCCAAGGGAGACAGCTGGCGCGGACGAGGAACATATCAATGAAGACGACAAGAAAGATGACAATAAAGATGTTTGGTGCCCTGATGTAAACACCGATTCCTATTTGGACAACGTGGGCGAAGCGTTCAAAAGCTTTAATCTGGATGCAGAAGACTGTCGAATCATAGGCTTTTCTTCGCGCGAAGCTCTTCAAAGCGCATTCGCTGATTGCGAGTGCGACCAAAATGGCAAAAATAGGGTGCTTGAGAATATCGAGCAGGGGCTTCTTCTGTGCAAGATATTTGGCATTGGCAGTGTTGGCACCGATAGCGATTCAGATTGCGCATTTTGCCTGCTAATGTTCTGCCGTGCGGCGGAGAGATACTTGCGTTTGAAATTGCTGCCGACCTTGAAGGCCATTGCTCCCGATTATGTTGTTGCAAGAAAGCCACTCAAGGAGCTTGAGGGCCTTAACCTCGGTCAATACAAAAGGTTAATTGAAAAAAAGAGTGAGCTACTGGCATCCTCTGTTCGAGTTGAAAATGCTGAATTGACGCAGGCGTCAAAGGGGGACTGGTGGAGGACACTCGGCGAAACACTGGGTCGATTTACTGAATTTCGTAATAGCGCCTGTCACACCGACCGAAAAGAGATGGTTAGCGCGGGCGAGGTCTGGCTGGCGCTTCGATGCCTTTTCGTTGCTTTTCAGCTTGATGAATCTGGTCATAAGAGTGTGGAAATCATGCGAGAGGGTATTGCTTACGAAGCGGCTTTTGCGGGGGCCGAGCGTTTGCCGGTCTGTTACTCAATGGATCAGGCAAGCGCTAAGGGCTATGCCTCGATTTCGAAAATACTGAGAGAGGGTGGCTCAGGGATTAGGGCTGAAGATGCCAACACTATTCTGATGGAACAAGGGTATCTGCGACTTTTCGATGAAGGCGAAGAGAGCGTACAACAATGCAAAGTTCCGTCCGCTAAAGGCTTGGGGCTGGGCGCAGTCTTTGTGTGCGGAGAAAAGAACGGCGACGTATTCTACTACGCGCAGTATCCCCTGGCGAAAGCCAAAGAGATATGCGACCTATTTGAATCTAAGTCGTAATTTGGCCCAAGGCTAAGTGCGCTTTATGGTTTAACCCGCAATCTACCGCTATATAGCGGTAGATTGCGGGTTGCTTTTTATCTCTTTTCACTATTCTGCAGGTGTCAGTTGTTCGAAGGGAGATTCAAAGATGCTTGAGTCCGATTGTATTTATATTTGCGACGAGTCGAGTGAGGCGGATCTCACGTGCACGCTTTTGCAGATGAGGCAGATAGTTGACGAGGCAATTGATCTTGCCTATGAGCTCGAGGACTCCTCTGTTGCTTACAAGGGAGTTGTTGACGGCTTGTTGGCCACGTGGGAGTCGTTGTGCTACCGCAATGCCGCTGTCCATGAGCTTATTCAATCTGTTCTGCTTGAGCGTAATGAGATCCTGCGATTTGATGAATTACAGATGCGTAATGATGAAGTACCCGAGCGGCCAATATGCCGATAGCAACGTTTGTTTGTCTCTGAGGGCAACAGTCTTGTTCAATCCCTCGAAGACAGTGTTTTCTTACATTAGCTTGCGAACGTAGCCTTCTTTGAAAGGAAGATCATGAACACTTCTATCCAAATTTCGGCCAGCACCGTTGAAGCTTCACCCCGCACCGCCAAGGGCGAGGTCGTCAAGCTCGTGCAGGGCGCACCGCTTATTGTCGTTGCTGCGGTTGCCGTTGCCGGCATCGCCTCCGTCGCCGCTCCGTTTTGTGTTTGGAAGGGCGAGGTCGCGCTGTTTCTGAACGAGTCGTTCCACACCAACTGCTCAGTTTCTGCGATCGCGGAGTACGCGTCAGCGGCACCCGGGTCCGATTGGGCGTCGCTGCTCGTGGCCGTGCTCATCGCGGCCTACCCTGCCTACCATGCCGTCTGGCGCGTTCGCGAGGGGTTTGGGCTCAGCTGCAAAGCTCCGGTGTTCAGCAGGCGCGTGTCGCGCTCTCTTGCCGCGGTAAGCGCCTGCCTGCTGCTGGCGATGCTGTTCATGGGCTATGGAACGAGTTGGCTCATCAACGGCAGCGCGATGGGTGACCAGAACCTTGTTGAGTCGGGGCACAATGTATGGACCGTTTCCATCATGATCATGCTGGGCTGCGCCCTGATGTGCCTGTTCAAGTGGTTCCTTGCCAAGGGCCCTGGCCGTAATTTCGGCAGCGGCTTTGCCGTCGAGCTTGTCCGCCTTGCCGACGTCCTGCTGAAGCGCGCGAGCTCGAACCTGGTGTTGTGCTACGTGGCCGAGCTGCTTGCCTGCCTGCTGGCGCTGGCCTTCATTGCCGTGGCCTATGTCGTCGCGAGCGTGGCCATCGCGCTTGCGTTCGCGGCCGTAGCCTTGGTGGTGTGCCTTGCCGGGATCCCCATTATCCTTGCTGCCTCGTGGCGCAGGTAGCGGGGCGATCATGCGAGTTCTTATCGCAGCGTGAGAAGAACTTGCAGAAATCGCAAGTTCTTTTCACGCGATGAGAAAAACTTGCAGATTGGCGCGAGGACGACGTCCCTCCGCGCGAGCGCGGTTTCGATATTGGTCATTAATGTGTCCGAACGATTGATTGGAGACAAAATGTATCCGGACTATGAGTGCAACAACTACCCCATGAGCGTTACGGATGAGGATGGTCCGTTCCTGATCATGGAGGCGGAGCTGTCTGGCGATGTCGAGCTCAATGATGAGTTTAAGAAAGACGCCAGCTATAGATATTCGTGTGCGACTGTTTCTGCGGCGATTGATCTTTGCAAGTCAATGACGGACGGCGATGCCGATCCTTGGTATGAAAGTTGGGAGAAGGCGGTTGAGCGTTATCCGCTCGAGAAATGCGAGGATGCGACAACGCTGTATTGGATTGAGCCGACCGATCCGCACAAGGCGCTGTGCGCCTTCCATCCCCATCCCGATCTTGAGCGGTACGTGGCTGAGGCAATTGGCGCCGTTGACACCTATCTGCTGGAGCGCGAGTACTGTCCCTTTGCGGTCAGCCACTTAGATCTAAAGGATGTTGACGTCCTGCTCAGCGCCGCTTGGGGATTGGCTCGAGTCCTTAAAGATATTTGGGGAACTTGCGACCCTGATGTTATGGAAAAGATTGAGGACGCTACGTACGGTGCGCATATAACGGTTAGGGACCTGATCGCGGGCGAAGAGGCAGCCAAAGCCAGCGCAAAGTCCGATGACAATTTCTAGCCGCCGCGCTGAATGGCGCGCCTGATTGACAAGCCGTCGGAAAAGTCCGGACAGTCTGCCAATCTCGGTCGCTACATCGTTCCCTTGCTCGCAGCGTAATGTTCCGCCTGCTTAAGGGCGTCCTCGTAGGCGCGCTGCTTTGCTTCGTACTCTAGCGCGTAGCGCTCCTGCTCCGCTCGCCCGGGAACAGGCACGGTCATGCTTCGCAGGTCCATTGGGGCAAGTTGCACAAGCGCGTCTCCGTGCGAGGTGTCCGCCAGTTTCTTCTGCCCCTCATCGGACGACAGGTATGCCAGGACAAACTGGGCAAGCAGCTCGTCCTCAAAGGTAGCGCAGAACATGGCGTCGCAGGGGACAATGCTCTCAAACAAAAGACCGCGCTCCACGGGGCGCTCAGAACCGACAGAAAAGTGGCCTGGCGTGATGAGGGCAAGCTTGAATGGAGGCCCGACGCGTGATATGAGAAGGCTCGCCTCGCGGGCGTCGATCGGTTTGGCCTTCCGAAAATCTTCGTAGTCTACACGGCTTACATCGTAGATATCTGTATCGGGGACACGCTCAAGTACATCTTCTGCGGCAATGATTGCGCCATCATGAAGATGCTTTAGCGACAGGTAGTAGCAGTCGTGCTGTTGGTAACTGTCTGTCGGATCTGATTCGGGCAGTTTGGTTACAACGCTGCGGGCGGTGCCGCGGTAGATTGGCGCTAGCGACCCAAGGGGGATGAACATTCTCTCGTCGAACGATCCGCTCTTTGTATTGGGTAATAGGGGATAGATGCCGTTGCCCTGATCCTCGAGCCGATGCCAATAGACTGGATTCTTTTGATCGCCGTAGGCTCGGTCGACGGAATCGAGGAGCTGGTGCAGAATCTCATCGGTCATTTGCTTGTCGTCAAAGCTCCTGCCGTCAAAAAGGAAATACGGATCATTGGGCTCGCCGTCGCCAATAAAGAGCAGCGCGCGACCCTCGGCCTTTTTGGCAATGGTGTTGGGAAGAAGCACAATGCTCTTTAGCAGGCCGAGGTCACAAAGAAGGCGACGTCCATCTACGGCTCGCGCCAGATTGAACAGACGGTCCGAAATCTGAATGACGGCCGTGGCATGGGACTGAGAGCAGGCAATGGATGCCGCAAGAAAGATGTAGTACCACTCAGTGACCGAAAGCAGATCGGGGATGCCTGCGCTGCGTTGCAGCTGCTTCGAGCGCGTTCTGAGGAAATCCAGGACTCGCGCATTTGCCGCATCGATAGATGCCGGGAATTGGGATAGCGGTCGTAGCTCGGGGGGCCTGCAGTAAATGAGTGCTGATTCGTACGTGTGAGAGGCTGCGTCCTGCTCGTAGTCGTATAAAAAGATATTCTCCTCGATGGCAGTAAACGTCGACGTCGGGACTTTGACTCGGTTTTTGCAAACGCAAGCGGGCACATAATCCCATTCGTCGGTTGCTTCGTTGTAAACGCGGTCCTCAAACTCAAACGAGGCGGCCGAAGGTCGCTTGAGGTCAATCCCCAAAACAGACCACGAGGGGCCATCGACGTGCTCGCTCGAAAACTCAAAATCGCGACAGCACAGTTCAATGAGCCTTTTCGTTCTCGACGAAGGCTGATATTTCTCGACCATATGAGACACAAGATCCGATAGATATCGGCTCATATATGGCTTGAGATCTTCGTTTAAGCGAAGAGTTGCAAATTCTGCTTTAGTTTTGAGCATGCGCACCTCCTGCATATTCCCTATATTGCGCGGTTCGCTGACTGGCCCGTCGCGGCTCAATTGCCTTCAGTCTACAAGAAGAGCAGTTGCGGCGTTTTTCAGACGGGGCACTCAAATGAAAAAGAAAAAAATCGAATGGTGCGTATGAGGCCGTACGCATTGGGTAATATTTCGCTAGATACTAACACTAAGAGATTTGCATATCTCCTAGTTGTATCAAGCTACAGTGGATAAACCAACTAGTTGTTTCAGCAACGAAAGGACAGCTAATGAACGGATACGACATGTACAGAATCGAGCCGGACGCCCCCAAGAAGCCAACGGCGATGAATATTTTCGGCATGATTCTGCAAACCGTCTTTGCGGTTGTACTCTACGTGGTCGCCATCGACATGATGTGCTTGCTGACGACGTGGCTCGGCGGGTTTATGTTCGAGATTAGCGAGAGCAACACGGTGATCCCGCTCCATTCATGGCGCCTGGTGGCGTTTAGGGTGTACTGGGTTGTGCTGGGCGCGGCGTTTGTTGCGGCGCTTGCCCACAAATGGATCGTGCTGTTAACGGGAGGGCGCGAATCCGACATGTGCGAGCTGCTCGGTGCAATCGAGAGCGCGGGCGCATTTGCATCCGTCGTCTGCGCGATCGTCTGTTTGCTGGGCTATACCGCGGCATTTGATTGTTGGGCTGGCGTCACCGGAAAGATGGCTTCGGATTCCCGTGCAAATGATTACCTGCTTTGGGCGGTTGTCTTAACCATCGGAACGATTGTCGAGTGGCGAATTGTCGAAGGGGTCCTTAACGCTCTATTTCCCGATGAGCACAAGTTCCACGGGCTTCGCTTTGCATCCGCCTGCGTGGTTACTCCTCTGCTTGCGCTTGTACCCACCACGCTGGTCATCATCGTGTGCGCGCTGGTGGTGGGCCTTTTTGCCGGGATTCTGTTTGCATCGCTTGCGATCCCCGTGGTTATCACGGTTATTGGCATTGCCATCGCTATGAGTCGCTTACCCACAACGCAATCCAAATATCTCGCATGAAGAAAGGAACGACCATGTCGGTATTCTCTAACGCTCAAAAGCTTCTGCTGCTTGCCATACTTACCGCTCTTATGGCTGGTGCCCTGATGTACGAAGTGTTGCATCCCACACTGTTTCCGCTGCTCAAGCAGGGCATTTTGCAGCTGCTCTACCACATTCCGGTCTTTACCCAGCCGGGCAACGTGATCTATCTGGAGTCGGCGACATCGCTGGCACTGTAGTGGTTTAAGGGCTCGGCCCACATCGAAGGAAAGAAAACCAATATGGAAAGGAAGGCGCCCATGACTCAGAAGCAGTATCGAAACATCGATCGCTACCAGGACTTGCTCAATCGAATTGCGCCTACGCGTCTGGTGGAGCAGACGCGTCAGAGTGTTATTGGCCACGAAGGAAGCTTGGAGGCCTTTGTGACGGCGCTGAGCTTTGAGGTCAACCGCTGCGTGATGTTGGCACGCGGCGCCGACCCGCGCGACGTTCTTTCGCCCGCTGCCATTTTGGTGATGGGCTCCACTGGCACGGGAAAGACCCACACCATCAAGGCCGTGGCGGATGCCGCGGGGCTCAAGCTGTTTGTGTTCGATGTCTCCACCATGACGGGCGAGGGCTGGCGCGGTGCCAGCATGAGCAACTGCCTGTCGCAGGTCGCGGACTATCAGGCTGCCAATCCCGGCGATATCTGTTTGGTGCTCTTTGACGAGTTTGACAAGGCAGTTCGTGCCGAGCCCGATGGGGGCGAAGTTGCATCAAGCTTTAGTCCATCGCAGTCGTTCCTTAAGCTCTTGGAAGGCGGGGAGATGCCGTTTGAATGCGATACCTCCAAGAGTGCGGCCATTAAGACGCTCAACCTCGATCAGGTTGTTTGCATTTTGGGCGGCGCCTTTATGGGCTTGGATGCTCTGGTGCGCAAGCGCCTGAGTGACAAGTCTGGCACCACGGTCGGCTTCGGATCCTCGTATGCCGCCGTGTGCACCGCCGCAAAATCGGCAAACGAGCTGCGAGACAGTGCGACCATCGAGGATGTTGAGACTTGGGGTATTATGTCCGAGCTGTGCGGGCGCATTGGCTCGGTGATTAACTTTAACGCCTTGAGCGTGGACGATCTGGTCCAGATTGCGTATGAACAGTACCTGCCCAAGTACAACAACATGATGGGAAATGGCGCCAAGATGGAGCTGATGGCAGATGCTGCTCGCCTTGCGGCGAAGCGCGCGGTTAAGGAAGGTGCCGGCGCGCGCGGCATGCTCCGTCAACTGCGTCCCCTTATGATGTACGCCTGGAGGGACATGCGGGAAGATACCTATATTTCCCGTGCGACCTTGGTCGTGAGCGACGGGGAACTTGCGGTTGCGTACGAGCGCTCTCATGAGCCGCGGGGCTTTTTGCAGGAAGAGATGGGGGAGAATTCGCCCTTTCTGAACGGGAGAGAGATTGAAGCCCTGGCGTTGGTAAGCGACTGGATGGAGCATGAGGACGAGGACGAGCATAAGCCGTATCAGCCTGAGTTTGCTTGGCTGGCGGATTTGGTGGACGGTTCGGCGCTCGACAAGATCGTGCAGGGCGGCAAGGCATTCGATCTTGCTGGGGTGTTGTTGCGCGGCGTTCCGTTTGATGGGCCGGAGCGCATTGCCGCCCACGAGCTGCTTAAGGCGTGCGCCTGCTACAACGACGTGCTCTATGCCGACAAGGAACAGTATCGCAACCTTGCTCAGGTGCTTACGCTCACCAAATTGGTGTACAAAAAATCGCCCGATTGCTTGCTGAGCCCGCTCGATGTGGTTATGAACGGCACGACTACGGGCAACGGTTTTCAGGGTCTTGGCGAGTGGGTCGATGCCATGAGCAGGTCCGAAAAGCCTTCGTTGGAAAAGTGGCAGTACCTGGCGGCCGGGGAGGCCCTGCGGATTTACGACCACTTTAGCAAGCGTCCCGACCAGGTAAAGGAGCTTGCCGCCGATGTGTCCCTGATGCGTGTCGCCCTCGCGGTGATCGACGCTGAGGAGCGCGAGGCGTTGGAATGCGATCTTGAGAAGCTGCTCGCTTCGTGCGAGTAGTCGCCGACTGCTTCTCTTTCCTTTCTTTTCTCAAGCGGCATAGATGCCATCGCTCAGCCGCCCTGCGTGAGTTTTTGTCCGCACGGGATGGTATTCAACACATGCAACAACTAAATCGGAGGTTTGACCATGGCTACGTGGAAGCTGAACTGTCAATCGAATCCGTCGTCTGCGGGCGACAAGGAGCTTTCTCCCTATCTTGCGCGCCAAAAGGCGATGCGCGAGTTTTTTGAGCGTGCGCTGTTTGTCCCCAAGGATCAGGACAACAACGGCCTGTACTTTTTGGGCGCCACAACGGGCTCGGGTAAAAACTACACGGCCGAGCAGGTCACGGCAGACCTGATTGCCGGCGGCTGGGATGAGTCGGGCTGTTTTAATAAATGTCCCGGTCGCCGTACTCTGGTGTTTGTGGTTCCGGGTAAGGACAACCGCGACAACTATGTTGCAAACGTGCGCGAATTGTTGGTTGAGCAGGGCATGAGTGACGATGATGCGGAGCGCATGGTGTTCGATCTTCCGCGAGCGGGCGAGAACATCAAAAACTGGATCGACGCCACGTTTGACAAGGGCAGCGTAAGGCCGCGCGATATTCCATGCCCCTTTGGAGCAAAGGACGAGGCCGTTCTTCGCGATATTGCGCAAGCGTGGCGCGGTGTGATGGAGGTCGCCGATGACCTTTTGGGCCTTTTGGACAAGAAGGAGCGTCTGGGAAGCGTTGTCGACCGCCTGACTCCAGGGCTGTGGGATAAGCTGGCGTTGGCAGACGCGAGCTTGCGTCGAGCGGTGAGCCGTGGACGCCAGAGCATCACGCGTGGCATTGAGGAGATTCCCCGGATTTGGCCCTCGGCATTGCTTAACGATAAGCGCGCGCCGCATGTAATTGCATGCACGCCGCAAAAGCTCGTCAATAGAATCGATACGGTGACAGAAGCGGGCGTTGTGTTCTTTAACGCAGCGGTTGCCGACGAATGCCTGTTTATCTTTGACGAGATCGACCATGCGAAGGCCGATATGCTGTCGATGCTGGCGGCGGGACATATGAAATTTCAGCCCGACGAGATGCTGCGTATTCTTGACCGTCATTTTAATGGCGGCGTGGTTGATCCTCTGCTGCTGGGAAATCGGGACCAGTGGATGGCGGTCTATACGCATGCCTCGACCTCGGGCGAGCACGAGGGGTCAAACGCGGCAACGGGCAAGGTTTCGCGCGCAAGTGTGGAGACGGCTGCCGAAGAGATCGCCAAGGGTGCCAAGCGTATTCAAAAGATGATCGCTGCGTGTATTCAGGATATGGAGCTGCAGCAGCCTTTTGCCCTGTCTGACAAGGCGAAAGACGAGCAGCTTGCCGGTCGTCATCTGTTTGGCAGCGACGATATTTCGGTGGGCGATGGCCTGTCGAATCCCTTGCGCTATGAGCTCGATACTCGCCGCAACCGCAACATGATTACGTCTTGTGGGACGGACGAGCAGCAGACCGTCAATAAGGCGGTGCGCCGTGCGCGCGGCCTTGTCAGGATGGTGGTGGGCCATCTTGCCCGCTGTGCCACGCTTATGGACAAGCTGTACTACGGCAGCATTTCGTACAAGGACGATCTTTCGCGCAAGAATATCATCGATGCCCTGGGCATTAGGAACGACCAGACCAACGAGAAATACTTCTGGAATTCGTTGATGCTGGCGCTGTTCTTTAAGGACCGCAAGAACGATGAAATCGATGCCGTTGACGACTCGATGTATGCGCGTGGTGTTGACTACCTGGTGATGGAAACCACCATCGACCATATGTTTACCACGTACCTGACTAATCACGGCATTGAGCGCATGCCCGAGGCGTATCTGGCATCCATTGCCGCCAAGGCTCCCTGTGTGTGCATGAGCGCCACCTGGAATGCACCGACTATTAAGAACTTTGACCTGGATTACCTGGACGAAGTGCATGGCGTGGTTCGTAAAGATGCCTGGATTGGCGAGCTCAACCAGGAGATCGTGCGGCAGACCAGGCTGTTCAACAAGCAGGCGGCAACGATGTACGCCGTCGACGTCGTTTGGGTTGACGAGTCCAAGAAGCTTGCCGGCATGGCGGCCGTGGCCGGCGGCGCCTATGGCGGCGGTATCGTGTCGCCCGACGAGGTGTACGAGCATGTGATGGGATTCTTTGACCAGATTGGCGTGAGCGAAGGGCTTGCGGCGTGCCTGCGCCGAAAGATTGCCGACAGGGTGACCACGAGCGATGCCGAAAGCATCGAGTTTGAACTAAAGCGTCTGAGCAAGACGCTCGTTGCCGTGAGCGCCTGGGCGCGTGGCGTGGCGCGCAGTGAGCAGCAGGCGGGAGCCATCTTTACGACACGACACATGGGAAACCATGGCGACTTTAATAGTTTGGCGCTGGATCTTGCCCGAGAAATCGTTGCCGAACTGGTGATTAGGAGCGTTAAGCACCCCGAGGCGTCGTACGAGAAGTCGCTCGAGGAGGCCAAGGATATGGTGCCGTGCTTTAACGCCTCCGGCTGGGAAGAGGGCTGGCGTGACGCTCAGGGGCGTCTGAAGGACGGCAAGCCGACCCTGATGTTTATTAATCTTGCTGCTGGCGGCTTTTCCAAAAACCTCAAATACGAGGTGCCGGAGAGCCTGCGCAGCACGGTGCGCCAGGTGGACTGCGGCTTTGATAACGCTGAGCGACATCCCAAGATGGATCTCGATTTTTTGTACGTGGAGTCGCCCACGAGCCGCTTGACCTGGGGAGTCGATATTAGTTCAAAGAAGTTTGACCAGCAGGCGCTGCTTGGCGTGGTCGAACAGGAGGAGCTCGTGACGCGCGGTGAGATCCCGTTTATTCAGAAGCGCCATCGCGTGCGCACGGTACTGGCGGGCGTTGGCGGAAAACTGCCGGTGCGCGACACCCTCTCTTATCAGGTCGAAGGAGCCCGCATTGTGGCGCAGGCCGTGGGTCGCTTGATGCGCACGAGCGTAAAGATGCCGCACGTACGGGTGATGCTCGATCGCAAAATCGCCGGCGATTGCGACTTTTCGTTCCTGCACGATTTGCCGATGGGCTACGAGCTGGAGCAGGTGGTTGGTGCCTGCGCGGCCGTCAACAATCACATGGCGGACAAGAAGCAGCACGCTGCTAGCAAGCAACAGAACCTTGCTGCCTTTAGGAACAACCTGGCGAAAGAGAAGCACGAGAGACTGGCGTGGAGGGTTACCTCACTCGATGCGCGTGAGGAAGATCTGGTCGCCTTTGACGACGAGCGCGACTTCTGTCTACATCATTTCTGCCTGCCGTGGGAGGATCTGGCGAGCTATCCTGCGCGCAAAAGCACTGCGCTGCACATGCCGTTCGCCGCGAGTGGCTATGCATATGCAGAGGGCGGAGCGTGCAAGGTGCCGCATTTTGAGTTTCCCAGCTATGACGGTGAGCCTGTCGAGCAGATTACCGCCCGTCTGGAGGAGTGCTGCCGTTATAACGAGGGCTTTAAGGGTGCGAAGGTTCGCCAGGTATGTCAGGCGGCGGCTCGCGTGCCCGAGTTGCTGTCGATTCGTGAGGTGCGCGAGCGTTGGTCGCGCGACGGGGTGCCCGCGACGCTGCAGCCGGCGGCGACGGCGCACATGACGCCCTATATGTTCCAGGCGGTGTATCTGGGAGAACTGGGAGAGTCTGCCGGTAGGGCTATCTTCGAGGCATATTACGATGGCCGGTATTCGCTTGCGCGTGGTGATGCTGCCCATGCCGAGACGGGCGGCGATTTTGAGGTGCTCGATGCCGCCGGCAACAAGACCGGGGTGTGGATCGACTTTAAGCACTATCGCATTGGCGCCTACGAGGCCTACAGGCGCAGCGGCGGCGAGACTACGGACGCAGAGCGCTTTAAGGCAAAGGCTCAAAAAGTCGGGGCGAAGCGCCTGCTGATCGTCAATGTTTTGGCCGATGAAGCGGCGTTGGAGCTCCGCCAAAAGCCAAGCGATGACGAGGGGATGGTGTTCTCCTTCCCTTATATGGCAGCTGATGGAGCAATCAACCTGGAGATGATGGAGGCGATCGGCCGTGCAATCGAAGCATGACCAGCCGTGTGGGCTGGGAGATATCGCTGTGTCTGAGCTCGTAGTGCAGCTCGATGCCGCAGCTGCTGAGGAGCGTTACTCGGTCTTTTGGTGCAACGTCGGCGATGCGGGCAAGCATGCCGTGGCAGACTTTATGGCCGATGTGTGCCAGACGGGTAAGGTCGTCGCGCTTGCGCAGCTCGAGGACAACCGCGTCTTTCTGATGGTCAAGGCGGGCGCGCAGACGGGCGACCTGAACGCCCCGCTCGCCCATGAGCAAATGGTTCCGATTAAAACTCACTGGAACGAGCTGGAAGATTATGTCGCGCTGCGCCTGCTATTCAACTCGTGCTCGCAGTTTGAGGGGATCGAGGACGAGATTCCCAATGACACGGGACACTTGTATGTTGTAAGCGCCAAGGGTGCTCGCCGCGACGCCATTGAGGAAGCTGGAACGGGCCCTGCCAAGATTGAGACGGTCGAGACCGTTATCAACGAGGATTGCACCTTCGAACTTAAGATCCGAACGTTTACCAAGCGACGGGTGCTCATCGGTCGTGCGGCAGGCGACAAGAAGGAGCTCGAGAAGATTAACAGCCAGGTTGCTTACAGGCTGTCGCCCGTGGCTTCGGTGGTGCTGGCTCACGGACAACGTGACGAGTGCATCCTGCGCCGCGCCAAGGGCGATAAGCCGTCCAAGCGCCGTGATCTTACGTTTTCGGCCCAAGCGGAAAAGGTCGCCTATACCAAGAAGGGCATCCTGTACCGAGAGCTGCAGATTCTTGAGCGTCGGTACAGCGATTTTGCCCAGGTGTCGCTCAGAGAGTATCCGCGTAAGAGCTTCTACGAGGTTTTGAAAAGCGAGCAATATGCCCGCGTGGTTGCGGAACGTTCGGTGGGGCAGCGGGTCGTGGTGTCGTTTGCGCGCAAAGGGCTTGCCGGGGTCGCGCGCAAACTCGCCGATCGACTCAGCGATACCTCCTGGGATGTGCGCGCGTCGTATGACGGCAGGGTTGTTGATCCGTTGGCTTGGAATCTGGTTGTTGTGCCTAACGAGGTTGCCGAGAACGATGGCTATGCCCTGCACGCTGGGGTGGTGGAACAGCATGTGACGCCGGATGTGTGCGAGCCGCTGTTTAAGGCGGCGTCGAATGCAAAGGTGCGCGGCGCACAGGAGGGGATCCTGGGGGCCATGCTCAAAGAGCTGCTGGTTAAGCAAGATGTTGCCGACGGACGGGTGAGGGCGTTTGACCTTGGCTCTTTTGGCGTTGGGTCGGTGACGGTCTGCGGCGTGGCCAATGTTGCGCGCAAGGAGAAGGATAAGGTTGAGCTGGATGAGCGCCTTGCGACGTTGACGATCGGTGCGGACGGGGCCATGGACTACGTACGCCTCACATCCGATCGAGGACGGTCCCGTGGACGAGATGGAGCTTGAGCTGCTGACGGCCGAGGGTAAGCTCGACAAGGACGCCTATATCTTTGACGTGCGGGCGGGCGGACGCGCTATGCTCGCACGCGTGCGGGATACGGGCTTGACGACCTTCTCTAGCGACTTCGTGAACTTGGTGCGCGATTACCAGCTTACGGGTAGGGCGGGTCGTAAGAAGGAGTTTTTCGAGAGTTACAACTCGCCCTATTACGGCATTGGAACGTTCGAACGCGCAGGGATGACCTGCTACTTTGTCGGCGTCAACAACGGCACCAAAGAGGATGTGGCAACGGCGATCCATGTACGCTCGATTGAGGTGCTCGAAGGTGATGATCTGTCCGAGCTGCTGGTTCAGCTGGTCAATGTGGGGCTTTCGCGCTACGGAGCTCCCTCCAGGTGGCCGATTCCGGTGAAGTATCTCAACGAATATGCCGCGCGTGAGGGCGCGGCGGGGGAGTCTGGTAATTGTTTGTGAAGAGACAGATTCGTTATATGCGTTAGAAAAATAAAAATGTTCTTGCATAGTACGGAAGAAGTACATATACTGCAGTCATAGCGTTTGAGATGGGGTCTCAGAGGAGACCAAGCATTGCAAGTTGAGATTATGTTGATTGGACAAGTAGCGTGAATACCAGCAACCCCCTCTTTTACAACGACAATATCGAGTCAATTGATTTCAAGCATATCCGCGTTTGCTGTTTCAGCTCTAAGGTTCAGAACTTCTGGAACGAATGGAGCGATTCGATGCTTAGCGGCGAGGAACTTGAGTATCAGAAGGACATTGAGCGCGAATGCGAACGGGAACTTGGCATTTGGTAGTGCTAGGCCTCCCGCGCTCTCAACCCCTCAATTTAATTACCCCGTTATTACCTCTTTTTAGCGGGGCAAGTTGGATCGACTGTCTGTGTCAAACAACGGCTCACCGTGGGAAGGAATCGGCAATGAGCAACAACATGTACAAGGACATGAACGGCAAGGCTTTGGGTAGGGCCAAGGCGGCTGGACGCGTAGCGACGGTTGCTGCGGCGACGATTGCCATGACAGGCGGATCGTTGCTGTCGCCCTTGGCCGCTGCGGCGCAGGATGCGGATAGCATTGGCGCTGCAGGTGCAACGGCTGCGGTGATGTCGCCGTTGACGAGTGCTGCGGCCGCCGGTGCTAGCGCGGGTGCTGTATCTGCGGCTCAGAAGGTCGCCGACCTGCAGGCTGCGGTTGATGCGGCACGCGCCAAGGCTGCTGCCGCCAAGGCCGATCTGGAAACGGCTGCCGTTCCCTACGATGCCGCTGCCGCCAACCAGCAGCAGGCGCAGGGCGCCTATGACGAAGCCCGCGGTGCGAGCGATAGTGCGGCTTCTGCTGCCTCGGCAGAGCTGGAAAAGCAGATGGGCACTGCACAGGACAAGGCCGATCTGGATGTCAAGGCGCTCGAGGATGCTCAGGCTGCGCTTGATGCCGCCAAGAAGAATCTGACGGACAAGGACGAAGCCCTGGCTACCGCCCAGAAGGCATCCCGCGATGCCCAGTCTGCTCTCGAAGCTGCACGGGCTGCTGCATCCGATGCCACGCCCGAGGCCGTAGCCGCTGCCCAGGCTGCTGCAGAGCAGGCAGCAAGCGACCTGGAGCAGGCAAAGCAGCAGGCCGCCGATGCGCAGGCCAAGCTCTCGGATGCCCAGGCCGCTGTCGCTGTCGCCTCTGCCAAGCAGCAGAACGCGCAGGGCAAGCTTTCGGCAGCTCAGCAGGCAAAGGCCGCGGCAGATGCGGACGTGGATGCCGCGCAGGCGAGCTATGACGCGGCCAAGGCCGATCTGGACCGAGCCGAGCAGGGCGCTGCGGGCCCGGAGTACGAGGCCGCCAAGGCAAAGGTGGTCGCTGCGTCCGAAGCCCTGACCGCCGCCAAGGCCGCGCAGTCGCAGCGCGAGGGTGAGCTTGCTGCCGCCGAGCAGGACGCTGCCGCTGCCCAGGGCGAGGTGCGGACTGCCCAGCAGACAGTTGCCGACCAGCAACAGGCTGCTACCGATGCTCAGTCCAAGCTGGATGTCGCTGTTGTCGCCAAGGCTGCGGCAGATGCCGCTCTTGACCAGGCCAAGACCGATCATGCCTCTGCGCTTACGGAGCTGGCCGATGCTCAGGCCAAACTCTCGGCAGCCAAAGACGAGAAGGAAGTTGCTGACAAGGCGCTCGATCAGGCGACGGCTCAAAAGCAGCAGGCCGACCAGGCTGTGGCTCAGGCCCAGGCCAAGCTCGATGCCGCTCAGGCAACGGCGAATGCATCGGCGGAGAACTACCGCCAGGGTGCTATCGCGTTCTTTAAGAGCGTGGGCGCCAACGACGCGGCGGATATCATCCTCAACTGCAAACTCGCTAGCTACAACAAGGTGGGCGAGGAGGCCGATGCGACGAGCCTGGCCAACATGAAGCAGGCGGTCGTGTGGCTCAAGGCGTGCAACGAGTATCGCGCGAGCGTTGGCCTGGGTGAGCTCAAGGTGACGTATGCCATGATGGCGACTGCCATTGCCGATGCGAACTTCTCCGACACTAAGATCGACCACGCCAGGCAGTTCGAAGTGGGCGAAAACGTGGCATGGAACTACGGAAGCAATCCGTTTAAGCAGTGGGTCGATCAGGAGAAGGCCGTCTTTGACGCTGCCGCAGCCTCGCTGGGCGCGACGGGCCTTACGGGAAAGGCCGCTTACGATTTCTATACGGTGCATAGCTCCGAGATTGATAACTACGCTGCGAAGCATGGTGGGTTAATTCGCTCAGTCGGCCATTACATCAACGTAATCGATCCCAACTACACCGTGACGGGCATGGGCGTTTGCACGCGTGGAACGATCAACGGGTACAGCACGCAAGCGCAGACATTCGCATATTCTGGTCAATGGTACGAGCCGTACAACGTCAATCCGATGACGGTTACTGAGTATGAGGCTGCGCTGAACGCGTGGTGCGACTCTCTGGCAAATCCCGAGCAGGGCGTTGACACGGCACGCAAGGAGCTTGCTACGGCGCAGGGCGTTGCCGACGATGCCGGCAACAAGGTGGACGCAGCATCGCAGACCGTTGCGGCAAAGCAAGCTCAGGTTGAGCGCGCTGTCGCTGACGTTGATGTCGCGACTGCCAAGGTCTCGGAGGCTCAGGCTTCTGTGGAGCAAAAGCAGGCTGCAGCTGACGTCGCCGCGCGTGCTGCCAGCGATGCCCGCACCGATTTGAGCGCTGCCAACGCCGCAGTTGCGGCGGCTCAGGACGCCGTGGCCGCCAAGTCTGGCGAGCTCGACATTGCCAAGGGCAAGGTGGCTGCTGCCAAGCGCGCACTGGATGCCGCTCGTGTCGGTGTCGGCGACAAGCAGGATGCACTTGCCGCGGCCCAGGATGAGCTGGCGGCGTATTCGGCCGATATCGCTGCTGCTCAGCGTGCGTTTGATGCGGCATCGTCTACGCTCGAAGACGCACGTGCCAATCAGCGTGAGGCGGAGGCTGAACTTGCTGTCGCCCAAGGCGATGCCGATCAGGCAGCCATCGATGCTGCTGGCGCTCAGGCGGAGCTCGATATGGCCCAGCAGGCTGCGAGCGATGCTGGCGCTGCCGTGACAACGGCTCAGGCAAAGTCTGATGCAGCTGCCGCGCGTGCCTCCCAGCTTAAGAATGCTGCTGCAGCACTTTCCAGGGCTACTGAGGACAAGCTCGCTGCCGATGCTGCGCTTGATGCTGCGGAGATGGCCGTGAGCGATGCCGAGTACGACTTGGTGGAGGCTGACGATGCCGTGACGGATGCGGCCGCCGCCCGCGATGCCTCTGCCGCCGCGGTCACCCGCCTGCGCAGGATCAATCTTGCCGAAGCCATCGCCAACGGCAGCACTGACGATGCGGACGAGGCGCTCAACGCCAAGATCGCTGCAGCTCACAATGCCGCCGAGCGCGCCGCGACCGCCAAGGCCGAACTCGATGACGCCGTGGCTGCGGCGGATGCCGTGGCGCCGGCATACTTGGAGGCGCTCGCCAACTACACCGCCGCCAAGGTCGAGCTCGACCAGGCTATTGCCGAGCTTAACGCCGAGATCGCTCGCCAAGAGGCCGCCGACCGCGGAAACGGCGAGCAGACCCAGCCCGTCACGCAAGTGACGTACCAGGCCAAGCATGCGGAGGCAAAGACCGAGGCCACGACTTGGCAGACGGCGATGCCCGCCACGGGCGATGCGTCCGAGCTGCTGGGTGAGACCTTCGTGATCGGCGGCACGGTCCTGGTGGCCGCCGGCGTATTCCTGTCCGATAAGCGCCGCCAGCTGATCCGTTAGGGACAGGGAAGCGCGCTGTTTTTGGCGCGCACCGCAGGGGCATGGGCTCTGCGGCGCGCGCCGTCTTTTTCTTCAAGATTGATTAAGGAGGGATATATGCAAATTAGAGGAGAGGCCGCGATCGCCTGCGGATTCATGGCGGGCCTGGCAACGGGGTTGCTGTTCGATGGGTGCTTTGACGGCTACATTAATCGATACCGCGATTCTGGTTTTTCGAGAGGCAAGCCTTGGAAAACGGCACTGTCTCCTCGAGAGGTAGCCGCGCCCATCGAGCCTCGCAGCGTGGATGCCTTAAAGGTCAAGGTAACCGTCACCTAGAACGGCAAGATTTACCACCGTGCGGGGTGCAAAAGCCTTCCTCAAAACGCCATTAGAACCAGCGTGCCATTAGCGACCGCACTCAAACGAGGCAAGACACCCTGCCCAACATGCTGCCCACCAGGGGCCTAGGTGATTCCCAAGATGTGCTCCGCAACGCCATGGGTTTCTGCAAACGCACGGACCCTTGCTTTCTCTTTATTTGTTAGCGAGCTGAATACTGCATTGAGCTTTTCCTCGTCTAGCAGCGGAAACATGTTTTCCACGGCATGGGCGTCCTTTTCGGCCTTTTTGCCACGCTCGCCATTGATTATCATCTTGTGGACCGCATAGGCCTCGGGGGTCGGAACGGTCACAACGTGGCTCAAACAGCGAACGTCGATGGTGTTTTTCAGGATGATGTCCATGTGCCATAGCGCTTGGGCTGTCACCCCGATATTCGTCTTGAGAGCAGGTTCTTTTCCAGCGCCCATTTTTCTGATGAGGAATTCAACTTCAAGGCCGGTGATGTCCAGCAACTTTGTTGTTCCGGTCATGCGGTCGGATTCGACAAAAAAGCCTCGTTCTTTTGCGAGAGCGCTCAGGCGCGCCGCCGGGCTGGGGCGTCGTAGGTTTCGAACAAGGAAGTCGACATCCATTGTTTTGATATTTGGGTAAAAGCCCGGAAGTACTTCGGCTTCTCTGTAGGCAAACTCCGCCCAGGACCCGATGAGGATAACGTGGTCTATGCACCCTGCCTCCTTGACCAAGTCAAGTACTTTTAAGAAAGCTTGTTGCTGCTCAGTCAACATTTGGCACCCTTCCCAGCGCACGTACGATTTGCTTTTGAGATTGCTTCTGTTCTCTGATGGCGGCCGCAAGAGCCCTTCGACGTTCGATTTTGGCTCGCAGATCATCAACCTCTGCAGCAGGGACATAGTCACTTTTGACCTTGTCGCCGACTCGATAGTTGAGATAGCAGTATTCGTGGCCCTTTATGTTTCGCATGCGAATGCTGCCTTTTGGAAGGAGGCCGATTTCCTGCTCCATGAGCTCCAAGAGGCGGCTTGAGCGTGCGTACTCCTCTTCGAGGACATCTTCTAAGACGGACATGGCGCCTCCTTTCTGAGTAGTTACCCTACATTCTATCAAATGCAATTATTTGTAGGGTAACTAATGCGTGTCCGAACGACATGCGACACTTAACCTGCCGCCCTGCTCCGCCGCGGCGGCATACGCCCGAACAACGACCCTCTAAGGAGTTCGAAATCGATGAGTGACAACACCAAGCATCTTGCAAAGAAATGCGTTAAGGACGCAGGGCCGTGCCTTGTGCTGTGCCTGGTCGGTGCAGCAGTCGCGCTGCTGGCCGTCCTGGGCCCGTTCGACGTGCTTCGAAGTGCCAGTTTTCTGCACGTTTGCATGGCCCTTGCCGGTGCCATGATGACCGGCGGCGTGCTCGATTTGATTTTTTGGGTGCTTGACCCGTTTGGATGGAAGAACGAAGGGTAAGCCCTAAGGGATGCAGATGCCGGGGCCGGCCTGCAATTTCTGTTATCGATTTGTCCAGAGCCGCACGGCATGGAGGTGTTGTTTGATGTCCATTTTCGTTACAGGAGACGTTCACGGTGTTGCCGAGTACGGGGCGAGCCGCTTTTCGTCGCGTGTTTGGCCATTGGGCCGAACACTGGCACGCGATGACGTGGTGATCGTTGCCGGCGACTTTGGCTTTATATGGAGCGGCTCGAACACCGACAAATATTGGCTCGACTGGTTTGAGTCCAAGCCCTGGACCACGTGTTTTGTCGACGGCAATCACGAGAACCATCATCTGCTGGCAGGGCTGCCAATACGAGAGTGGAATGGGGGTCTCGTTCACGAGGCTCGCCCGCACGTACTGCACCTGATGCGCGGCGAGGTGTTCGACATCGCGGGGACCACGGTGCTTGCCATGGGCGGCGCCGCGAGCCATGACAAACAGTGGCGCCGGGAGGGAAAGACGTGGTGGCCCGAGGAGATGCCGAGCGAGCGCGAGATGAACCGTTGCCGCGCCTCGCTCGACCGCGTGGGCTGGAAGGTCGACTACGTTGTGACGCACGAGGCGCCGATCGCTTTGGCGGACGAGCTGTGCATGGAGCGCAATCGCGAGTTCTACGACGATTCGCTGCAGGCCTTTTTGGGCGAGCTCGATGGGCGGCTCGACTACCGCACCTGGTTCTTTGGCCATTACCATGACGATGAATGGCGCGATGACAAACATCGCCTTATCTACCAAGATATCGTGCCGATCGAGGTGCGATGCACCGATGGGTAGGATGAGACGGCGAGTGGCTATTTTGAGCAAGAACGTTAGGAGGTCCCCATGATCTGGTTTACCAGCGATACCCACTTTGGACACGAGAACATGCTGCGACTCGCCGATAGGCCTTGGTCGACCGCTGCGCAGATGAACGACGACATGGTCGCCAACATTAATAGCAAGGTCGCGGTGGACGACGAGCTTTATATTTTGGGCGACTTCAGCTTTAAGATGACGGTTCAAGATGCCTACGAGCTGCGCAAAAGCATTGCATGCAAGCGCGTCCATCTGCTGCCCGGCAACCACGACAAAGATTGGACACAGCCTGCGGTGGCGGATGCTTTTATCGTCGAGCCGCCCATTTGCGTGCTCAAGATCGACCGTCAAAAAATCGTGCTGAGCCACTATCCCATGGCCGATTGGCAGGGCATGTCGCACGGCGGCTGGCATTTGCACGGGCATATCCACAGTTGCGGCGGCGCGTACAACAAGTTCAACCTTAGGCAGGGACTGCTGCGCTATGACGTGGGCGTGGATGCCAACGGCTATGCCCCGGTGAGCCTAGAGGAGCTCAAGTCGTGGTTTGCTCAGGTCGAGGAGCCGGTGTGTTGCGTTAAGTGGCCGTGGTGGGTCAACGCCACGGACGATGAACGGGTCGAGCGCGATCTCGAAGCCTATAAGAGGGAAGTGGTGATCCGATGACGGTCTATGTGACGGGCGATGTTCACGGCGGCCTCGACATGCAAAAGCTGCGCGATTGGGATCTTGGGGATAGCCTGACGAGCGACGACTATCTGATTATCGCTGGCGACTTTGGCTTTCCGTGGGATTTCTCTGCCGAGGAATGTGCCGACATCGCTTGGCTGGAGTCGCGCCCCTATACCGTGCTGTTCGTCGACGGCAACCACGAACGCTTCGACCATTGGACGGAGCGCCCCATGGAGCTGTGGCACGGTGGGCTGACGCAGCGCCTGTCGGACACCTCGCCCATACGGCGCCTGACGCGTGGCGAGATTTTTGAGCTCGACGGCTCAACGGTTTTTACCATGGGCGGCGCCACGAGCGTGGATAAGGAATACCGCGTGCCATATTCCAGCTGGTGGCCGCATGAGCTGCCGAGTGAGCGCAACTTTGAGGAAGCGCGGGCAAAGCTCGATAGCGTGGGCTGGAAGGTCGACTACGTGATCACCCACACCTGTTCCACGCGTATGCTCTCGCCCACGCTCTATCCGGCACCTGGTTGGAATTACCCCGATGTCGATCGGCTTACGGCATTTTTCGATGAACTGGAAGATCGCTTGGACTACAAGCGCTGGTACTACGGCCATTTTCATCGCGACGCCAACCCGGCCGAGCGTCACACCGTGCTCTACGACTGCATCGTTCGCTTGGGCGACGAACTCCAGCCCTGGGATGTTGCGTAGGGGTGGGGTGCCTGATTACTCAGCCGTTACGGTGATGTTCTCCCTGTGCTTGCGGATGACGTCCCAGCTAAAGTGCTCCACCAGCTGCTTGGCAGAGCGCGGCGTGGTGTCCGGCGCGATGCCCGTTTGCCCGGCGAGCCAGCCCAGCAGTGCCTCGGGTGTGCCAAAGCGGGCGCGGAGCTCGCCCAGGTCCAGATCGCGATCGCGCTTGGAAAGGCGGCGGCCGTCCGGCGACATGAGCAGCGGAATGTGCGCGTAGTGCGGTGTGGGCAGTCCCAGCAGATGCTGTAGGTAGATTTGGCGGGGCGTGGAGCCCAGCAGATCGCATCCGCGTACGATCTCGGTGACACCCATGGCGGCGTCATCGACCACCACGGCCAGCTGATAGGCAAACACGCCGTCGCTGCGGCGCACCAAAAAGTCGCCGCACTCGGTGGCGAGTGCCTCGCATTGGGCCCCGTACGTGCGGTCTACGAATTCGACCACATCGTCTGCGAGGTCGTCGACGGCGGGCACGCGCAGGCGCGTGGCCGGGGCGCGCAGGGCACTGCGGCGGGCGACCTCCTCGGCAGAAAGGCCTCTGCAGGCGCCGCGGTAGATGGGCGTGCCGTCGCTGGCATGCGGCGCGCTCGCGGCGTGGAGTTCGGCGCGCGTGCAAAAACAGGGGTAGGTGAGGCCGGCGTCTTGCAGCTGGCGCAAGGCGTTCTCGTACAGATCCAGGCGATCGTGCTGGTAGTAGGGGCCTTCGTCCCACTCCAGTCCCAGCCAGGCCAGGTCGTCGATGAGCTGGGCGGCAAGTTCCGGGCGCTTGCAGCGATCGTCCAGATCCTCGATGCGCAGCATGATGCTGCCGCCCTGGCTGCGGGCCGAAAGCCACGAGCACAGACAGCTGAACACGTTGCCCAGGTGCATGCGGCCCGATGGCGACGGGGCAAAGCGCCCCACGACGGCCGCGGGGACGGAGGCGGGCTGCGTCGTTGGCGCGTCCGCGGCGGGCGTTGCTATGTTGCGTGCGTTGATATCCATGCGGACGAGTATAGCGCGGGGCGCGGTGGGGGCGTCACTGTGGTCCGCAAGTTGTCGAGGCCTCGCATTGCGTATGGCGAGCCGCAGACTCAGTGCCTTGATTCCTGTCCATCAACTCGGCATCTTAGACGACAGAAACCCCGGCAGCTCTTCGCAACTGCCGGGGTTTCCGCGGAAAAGGGGGACATGATCCTCGAGCGAACGGCAAAGGGGCAAACCGTTTTCGCTCAACTGCTTTATGCCCTTCGACCGCAGGCTCAATCAGCGTATTCCGCGGCAACACAAAGCCGCTACACCTGTGACGGAGCTGTGGAGTGGTATCTATCGTTGGCGCAGGCCATGCCAAGGACTGTCCCAAACTGCCGGCAGATAAGGAACGTCCCTAAGTGCCACTCGGGTGGGACTTTTGTCCCATTTGACGTTCCGTTGGCCCAGATATTCGTCATGTGTTCCCGCAAACGTGGGACAATGGCGATGTTGGTTTTACAGACAAAGGATGTGCCTATGAACGCCCCCGTTGCCAATGCCTGCCGGCAGCGCCGCTTGTTTGCGCGATTCGTTTCCGTCTGCGCGTTTGTCGCGTTTGCGTTGCTGCTGCTTCCCGCCGCCGCGTGCGCCGACGGCTACTCCATGACCCAAACCTATATCGGTGCCACGGTCGAGGCCGACGGCTCGCTGACCGTTGTCGAGGGGCGCCAGTTTGATTTCGACGACGACATCAACGGCGTGTTTTGGGAGATCAATACGGGCTCCAACCAGCAGGGTGGCTCGGCGGGCGTCGACGTGCTAAGTGTCGAGGAAGAGGACACCGCGTTTAACAAAGTGGATAGCGCGAATAAGGGTGACTCTGGCGTCTATACGGTCGAGCAGACTGGTGACGGCGTAAAGATTAAGGTATTCAGCCCTCACGAGAGCGGCGACAGCGCGACCTATTACGTGAGCTATACCATGACCGGTGCGGTCATGAACTGGGCCGATACCGCCGAGCTCTATTGGAAATTCGTGGGTGACGGCTGGTCTGCGGATTCCGATGACGTCGAGATGGAAGTGCGCTTCGCAAATGCCGCTGCCGGGACGGCGGCCGTCAAGGGCGATAACTTCCGCGCATGGGGCCACGGCCCGCTGACGGGCGACGTGTCGCTCGATGAGGACGAGCCCATGGTCACCTATACCATTCCCTGCGTGCATCAGGGCGAATTCGCCGAGGCACGCATCGCCTTCCCCAGCGACTGGGTGCCGCAGCTTGCCGCTTCGGGCGAAGAGCGCATGTCAACGATCCTGAGCGAAGAGAAGGAATGGGCCGACGAAGCTAACGCCCGCCGCGCTCACGCTCGCATGATTGCCAATGCACTTGCCGTGCTAAGTGTTGTTGCGGCGGTGGCCTTTACCGGCATAATCGTTATGCTCAAGCTGCGCAAGCGCAAGCCCAAGCCGCTTTTCCAGGACGAATATTTCCGCGATGTGCCCTCGGCCGACCATCCCGCCGTGCTTTCGGCCCTCATGAGCTGGAACGAGGTGCCCGATCAGGCATATATCGCCACGCTCATGAAGCTCACTGACGACCGTGTGATCAAGCTGGAGCAGGCGACCGTGACCAAGGCCAAGAAGGGCCTGCTGGGGCGCGAGAAAGAGGAGCAGACGTACAGCGTGACGGTAAGCGATGCAGGCTGGAAGTCGGTCAAGAAGGGCAGTGTCGATCGCGCTGTGCTCAAGGTGTTCTTTGCCGGCGTTAAGCCCGATGAAAACGGCGACCGTTCGCGTACGTTCGATGAGCTGCAGCATTACGTCAAGCAGCACGCTACGCCCGTGGGCGACAAGCTCGAGGACTATCAGAACACCGTTAAGGGCGAGCTGGCCGATAGGGAGTATGTTGCCTCGGACGGCATTGTCGCCATGGTGTTTGGCCTGGTCCTGGGCATTTTGATCGCCTTTATTCCCGTGGGATCCATCTTCTTTACCGATGGCGCGCAGGCAAACATTATCGCCGCGATTGTCTCGGTGCCCATCGTGCTTGTCGGCATTGGTGTGAGTCTCACCTTCCGCCGCTTTACGCCGGAGGGTGCCGAGGTGGCGGCTCGCTGCAAGGCGCTCAAGCATTGGCTCGAGGACTTTACGCGCCTGAAGGAGGCCATCCCCAGCGACCTGATCTTGTGGAACAAACTGCTGGTGATGGGCGTTGCCCTGGGCGTTTCGAAAGAAGTGCTGCGACAGCTGGCCGAGGCAGTGCCTGCGGACCTGCGCAATAGCGACGATTTCTACGACAACTACCCCTGCTACTGGTGGTATTACCATCACTACGGCAACGAGTCTCCGCTCGATTCGTTCAACGATGTGTATCACGAGACCATCCGCGAGCTGGCTTCGAGTTCCGATAGCTCGAGCGGCGGCGGAGGCGGTGGCTTCTCGGGCGGCGGAGGCGGCGGCGTCGGCGGAGGCGGCGGCGGAACGTTCTAGCGGTCCTAAATTACGGGATGGGCTTTTCTCGACAGCCGTCGGGGAAAGCCCATCCCTTTCTTTTGCGCCGAAAAGGGCTGATCTTTCGTCTTTTGGCTTCTTCGAAAGGGGCGGTGGTCAAAAAATGCCGAATATGAGTACTGTTGCCCCAATGGTCACATTTATTTACGCTCATTAGATGACTCCTAATGAGAGTGTTTCTCGTTAGAAGCTTATTTTATTGAACATTTGGGGAGATACGTCAGCTCGTATGGTTGACTGCATGCCTAATAGTTTCAAAAATGCCCCAAATCGCTGCTATTAAAAAGATAGCAGTACTCATATTTAATGCTTTTTGTCCACAGCTATTTACAAACCCCCCTAGTCCGCTCATTGGGGACAGACTTAAATGACCAGTCTTGCCCAAGATTGTCCCCAACGACTAGTCATTTAAGAACGTCCCCAACGGCTAGTCATTGGGGACGTTCTTAAATGACTAGGTGTGGCTGCCGGGTTTAGGCTGTTAGGTCGAGTTCGTAGAGAAAGCTTTCGCGCGGCATGTCGTGGCGGCGCTCTTCGCGGTTGGCGCGGTGCGTGGCCGTGCGCTTAAAGCCGTGCAGCTCGTAGAACTTCCATGAGCAGTTGGAGTCGGTGTACAGGTGCGCTCTTGTCGCCCCGCGCGAGGACAGGTGCGAGACCGCGGCGTCGAGCAGAACCGTGCCAACGCCTAGGCCATGGACATCGCGATCCACGGCAAGCAGCGTGACCTCGTTGTCGTGTGGCAGGGGGCTGCTTTCGAGCAGGCGGTTGTTGGTGCGGATGGTTGCGCGTACAAACGAGAGATACTCGGCGCAGGCATCGGGCTCCAGCTCGCGCATCTGCGATAGCAGCGCGCGCTCGGTATCCATCCAATGTTCCTTAACGGTGGCGCCGGAGCTCTGTCCCGCACGCGCGAGCGCAATGCCGCGCGCCTGGCCGTCAATTACGGCAACCTGCGAAAACGTCGACGACGAAAGGCAGTAGGCAAGGTCGCACGCGGCCTCAAGGCGGTTGTACTCATCGTTATCCGAATTGTTATGCCAAAGCTGCTGCAGAATCAGCGCGATGGCGTCGAAGTCTTCGGTGTCAAACGGTCGGTAGAGAACCCGCGAGACCATGGTGCCTCTTTCTTTTGCGGATGCATATCGAGCACAGTTCTACCACGCTATTGGCATCTAATTATGGTGCCCCTGTGTTCCATGAACTCACCGTGCCCGGCGCTGCGCCCACATCCTCCACTCGCAAGCTTTTTCTGCACATGCGACCGTTGCGGGGTGCATCGACGCGCTCGATGCGCTACATTGAATCAGTATTTTCAATGCCGCTGCGCGAGCGCTGCAGATCGACGTATCACCGACTCACAGAGCACGGCGGCGTACCAGACAGGAGGACTGCATGGGATCTGATGTGAAGATCGCACGCGCGTTGATCTCGGTTACCGATAAGACGGGCGTCGTCGATTTCGCACGGACGCTGGTCGATGACTTTGGCGTCGAGATCATCTCTACGGGCGGTACGGCTCGTGCTATCGAGGACGCGGGCGTTCCCGTAACCCCCATCGAGGAGTTCACGGGCTATCCCGAGATGATGGACGGCCGCGTTAAGACCCTGCACCCCAAGGTTCACGGCGCGCTGCTGGCCCGCCGCGATTCCGAGCAGCACATGCAGGAGGCGGCTCAGCACGGCATTAAGCTGATCGACCTGGTTGTCGTCAACCTGTATGAGTTTGAGAAGACCGTCGCCAACCCCGAGGTCACCTTTGCGGACGCCATCGAGCACATCGACATCGGCGGTCCCTCCATGCTGCGCTCCGCCGCTAAGAACGCCGCGAGCGTTACCGTCATCTCCGATCCGGCCGACTACGACGCCGTCCTGGCCGAGATGCGCGAGACCGGCGGTTGCACTACGCTTTCTACCCGTCGTCGTCTGCAGGTGAAGGTCTACCAGACCACCGCCGCCTACGACACGGCTATCTCCCGTTGGCTTGCCGCCCAGGCAAGCGACGTGGCGGACACCTCTGCCAAGCTCGAGATTTCGCTGGAAAAGGTCGACGACCTGCGCTATGGCGAGAACCCACAGCAGAAGGCCACGGTCTATCGTTTTGCCGAGGGCTGCGAGAACACCGCGAGCTCGCAGTTCCCGCTCGTGGGCTCCGAGCAGATCCAGGGCAAGCCGCTCAGCTACAACAACTATCTGGACGCCGATGCCGCCTGGAACCTGGTCCGCGAGTTCGACGAGCCGGCCTGCGTGATCCTCAAGCATCAGAACCCCTGCGGTTCCGCCGTTGCCGAGGACATCACGGCCGCCTACGACCGCGCTTTCGCCTGCGATCCCAAGAGCGCCTTCGGCGGCATCATCGCCTGCAACCGCGAGGTTCCCTTTGAGCTGGTTGAGCACTTCGCCGACCAGAACAAGCAGTTCGTCGAGGTCATCATCGCCCCGAGCTACACCGATGAGGCGCTCGAGCGCATGGTCAAGCGCCCCAACCTGCGCGTGCTGGCTACCGGCGGCGTGGACCACGGTGCCCAGGTGGAGCTGCGCTCCATCGACGGCGGCATGCTGGTGCAGGAGGTCGACCACGTGACCGAGGATCCCGCGACCTTTACGTTCCCCACCGATCGCAAGCCCACCGACGCTGAGATGGCCGAGCTCGAGTTTGCCTGGAAGGTCTGCAAGGGCGTCAAGTCCAACGCCATCCTGGTCTCCAAGGGCAAGGCCGGCATTGGCATGGGCCCCGGTCAGCCCAACCGCGTTGACTCTGCGCTGCTTGCCTGCGAGCGCGCCGAGGACTTCTGCGAGCGCGAGGGCGTGGAGAAGGGCGGCTTTGCCTGCGCAAGCGACGCGTTCTTCCCGTTCCGCGACAACGTCGACGTGCTTGCCGCACACGGCGTGACCTGCATCATCCAGCCCGGCGGCTCCAAGCGCGATGACGAGAGCATCCAGGCCTGCAACGAGCACAATATTGCGATGGTTTTCACGGGTGCGCGCCACTTCCGCCATTAAGTAGGGAGGTGGCGCTGCGGCTTGCCCAACCACCGCACCTTGCCGCTCATTCGTCGCCCGCGTACCCAAGTACGCGTCGCTCCTCTTTCACGGCAATCTGCGGCACCTGGGCAACCCTCGCCGACCTGTTAGGTTGACTGGGGAGGATGGGATGTTATCTCGTCCCTTGGACCGCCTCGCTTCTAAAATTATCTCTGCAAAAGACGGCCGCTCCGTTTGGAGGGCCGTCTTTTTGGTATAAGAGGACGGAATGACTAACACGAAAGGTATGACCATGCCCCAGATTGATGATGCAGAGCTGTTTGGCAATGCCGAGGACCAGCGTGCGTACGAGGACTTTTGCGCCAATCAGGAGGCGGTCGAGAAGTTTACGCTCGACAAGCCCGCGCTTATCTGCCGTTGGCGCATGTCCAACAAAAAGGTGCCCATGCTCAACCGTCACATTCGCGCGCTGTCCGAGCGCTTGGTGCAGGGCGAGCCGCTTGCCCATAACATGCTCAGCTGGGCCAAACAGCACGTTGAGTGGTCGCTTGCCGAGGGCGATTACACCGCACATGACGGCGTACTCATGCTGGTGATCGACGTCAACGGCAACGCAGCCATGACGGTAGGCGAGTACGAGCCGCTGTCCGATACTTCGGCCAAGGCCTTGCGTGCCCGCTCTGCCGAGGCTCGCTCCGAGGCCGACGAAACCGGCGTGGCGCCCGAGTTGCTCGCTTCCGTCAACGACGGAGAGCTGGCCTTTGTGGCGCCGGCGGACGAGTGCCTGTGCGGTACGGCGACGCTCATCGAGCAGCTGGCCCAGACCAAGGGCATCTCGGTCACGCGCGTAGATATTCCCGCACAGCTCAAGGGTGCCTTGTTCCTGGTGAGCGACGAGCACGGCGTGGTTCCCGCTGCCGATGCCGACACCGCCGAGTCCGATGCCGCGACGGTCGCCTTCTTTGCCGACGGTTACGAAAAGCTTCGCGCCCGCCGCTAAGTGATTTTTCTGGGACGGGGATTTTATAATCATTTGATCCCCGCACCCGTTGCGAGCGAGGGGCGAGCCGAACCTTTCGTTCGCGAACAGTTCTGTCACCTTGTTGCCGCGCGAGGCGCGTGCCGGTGACTTCGCGACAATAATGGCTGTAAGACAACCAAGAGGGGGAGCGGAATCCATGGCGCTGATCTATATCGTTGAGGACGACGAGCCCATTCGTCGCGAGCTCGCCGACATCCTTGCCCGTGCTGGTTTTGAGGTCGAGGCCTGCGAATCGTTTGAGCACGTCTCGCGCGATATTCTCGCTGCCGCGCCCGACCTGGTGCTGCTCGACCTCACGCTTCCTGTCAAAGACGGCCAGCACATCTGCCACGAAGTCCGCCGCGAATCCGAGGTCCCTATCATCGTCCTCACGTCGCGCACGACCGAGATCGACGAGGTCATGGCCATGACACTCGGCGCGGACGACTTTATCTCCAAGCCCTATAGCGCACGCGTGCTCGTGGCGCGCATCAACGCGCTGCTGCGCCGCACCACGGCGGCAGGCGAGCGCAGCACCATGGTCCACAAGGGGCTGGAGCTCGACCTTGCCCGCTCCACGGTCACCAATACGGCAACCGGTGACAGTACCGAGCTCACCAAAAACGAGCTGCGCATTCTCTCGCTGCTCTTGGGCCGCGCGGGCAAGATCGTCTCGCGCTCGGCCATCATGCAGGACCTGTGGGATTCCGATGCCTTTGTGGACGACAACACGCTCACCGTCAATATCAATCGCCTGCGTGCCACGCTCGACAAGATCGGCGTCAAGGGGTACCTCACCACGCATCGCGGCCAAGGCTATTCGGTCTAGGTGCCAGTTATGTCGTTTGGCAAGTTCTTCAAAGACGCGTTGCTGCCCGTTGCCGTGTGGACGTGCGGCGTGCTGCTGAGCTGCTTTGTGCTGACGGTGGCCGGCGCCCCCGCATCTATCGTGATCGTGGCGATTGGCGTGTCCTTTATCTTTGGCGTACTGGGTATCGTGATCGAATATGCGCGCCGTCGCCGCTTTCTGCACCAGCTGGAGCGTGCGGCCGAGGAGCTGGAGAGCCCCGCGTGGGTGCAGGAGATGGTGCAATGCCCAACCTATGCCGAGGGCGAGCTCGAGTATGAGGTCCTGCGCCGGGTGGGTAAAGCCGCTTGCGACGAGGTTGCCGAAGGCCGGCGCCAGACCGATGACTATCGTGACTATATCGAGAGTTGGGTCCACGAGGCCAAGCTGCCCCTGGCGGCAGCCCATCTGATTTTGGAAAACTTGGACGGCAGCGAAGACGATCTGTCGCGCGTGGATGATCTGGGTCGCGAGCTGACTCGCGTGGAACGCTATATCGACCAAGCGCTGTACTATGCGCGCTCGGAAGTCGTGGAACGCGACTACCTGATTCGCCGCTGGGATCTCAAGACCTTGGTGACGGGTGCGATTAAGGCCAACGCGCGCGAGCTCATTGCGGCGCACGTGGCTCCGGTGTGCGAGAACCTCGACTTCGAGGTCTTTACCGACGAAAAGTGGCTCGAGTTTATCCTGGGCCAGCTCATTCAGAACAGCATTAAATATGCGCGCGAGGACGGCGCGAAGATCGTGTTTTCGGGCGCGTTGTTGGACGAGGGCCTGGCGAGCGAGCGCATTGAGCTTACCGTTGCCGATAACGGCTGCGGCGTGTGCGCGGCAGACCTGCCACGCGTGTTCGAGAAGGGCTTTACCGGCGACAACGGCCGCACCACCAAGCACGCAACGGGCATCGGCCTCTATCTGGTGGCGCGCCTGTGCTCCAAGATGGGCATCGACGTTACCGCAGCCTCCGACCCCGGCGAAGGCTTTGTCGTAACGTTCGCCTTCTCAACGAACAAGTTTCAATACTTCGAGTAGTCGGGCCGTCTTGCGGTGCGGATGGCTATGTTCCCGAACGTGAACATAACTATGAGGCTCAAATGGATCTCCCAAAACAAAAACGTGCAGCCCAAACAAAACG
>UQPI01000001.1 GCA_900542945.1 uncultured Collinsella sp. | reverse complement strand
AAGCGTCCTAGTGTTCGCTTCTAATAAAGAAGGCCAAGATTCGGGACGCAGTTCATTTTAAGTCTGTCCCCAATGAGTGGTCCCCAAGTGCCGACATATTGGGACAATCCCTGCCAGCCCTGCCGGCGAATCGGCAAAGACTGTCCCCAATGACTAGGTGGCTAGGCGCGGGATTTGTTGTAGGCGAGGGCTAGGCCTACGGCGGCGATGGCCGCGGCAAAGAGCACCGTGACGCCCAGGTCGCAGGCGATGTCGCCCAACACAGCAGACGTCAGGTCCGAGGCAAGCGCCTTGCCGATCGCATCGTTCACCCAATACGTCGGCACAAAGTGCGCCGCCGTCTGCACGGCCGGACCCATCAGCGACAATGGCATCCAGGCGCCGCCCAAAAACGTCATGAGCAAGCCGAGCAAGTTGCCCACACCGTTGAGCAACTCCTCGCGAGCGCCCAGGCTCGACAGCGTAAAGCCAACGGCCAGCGGCGTGCACGCCAGGGCAAACGTTGCCGCCAGCGCCAGGCACACGCGACCCACGCCGACCTCGGCAACCGCGCTGGCAAAGCCCACGACGCCCATCATGCTCGACACGAGCCAGATGCAGACGGTGAGCACGGCGGCGGCCGCGAACACAGCGAGCGAACGCTGGCGCTCAGAGACCGGGCTGGCATCCATGCGGCGCACGCGCTCGGGCTCGTTCATGCCCGAAAACACCAGTCCCACCGACACGATGACCGACGAGATGATCGCGTACGCGCCAAAGTTGAAGTACGACTCGAGCGTGGTAGCAGCAGTCGAGTCGACCTTGACCTGCTCGATCTGGACCTCCGCGCGCTTTGCGGCCGCGTGCTCGGCGGCCCTTGCGACGTCGCCGTTGGAGGCAGCGGGCTCTAGTGCGGCCGCAGCGCCCGCGAGCGAGATCCACCGCGAGGCCTCGGCAGACGAAAGCGCCGCCGCCATGGTGCCGGCACCGTAGGTCACATCGAGCTTGGGCAGGGACTCCCCCGCGCGGGCGGCTGCAACAAGATCGTCCTCAAACCCCTCCGGGATAAAGAACACGCAGTCGGCGCTGCCTTTGGCGCTGTTGCTCTTCGAGAGCGCGTCGGCAAGGTCGTATGTGTCGTCGCCGACGCCCGTGACCAGGTCAAAGCGTGAGCCCAGGTGCTTGGTAAGCGCCCGCGAAAGGTCGCTATTGTCGCGGTCGACCACGATCACGTTGGTGTCGTAGGGCTTGTACTCGGTAAGCTGCGACGAGTTCCAGCTCACCGAAGCCGCGATGAATACGCCCATGAGCGAGATGAACACCGTATAGATGAGCAGGTAGAACGGGTGCGCGAGCGCCATGCGGAGCGCGGTCTTAAAGGTGCTCATAGCGGCTCCTTCCAAAGATCAGCGTAGCGGCGGCGACAAACACCAGGGCCATCAGGACGAGCGCGCCGGCGCGGACGGCAAAGGGACCCAGGTCCTCAAAGAAATACAGGCGGTTGAACATGTCGCAGATGAGCTTGACGGGGTTGAGCCAGCACTCGGCCGGGCAGGCGCGGGCGACGTCGTCGGCAAGCGCCATCGCCGGCTCGCCGTAGAGCCCGGCAAACAGGGCGCACGTGGTGGCAAAGCCCGTGAGGATGCCGGACTTGGATGCCTTGCCGCCCTTAACGGGAAGCGTGCCCACAAAGAGTCCCAAGCCCGTGGCGGCAAGCGCGGACACGGCGCCGCCCAGCAGGCACAGCCCCTCGCGCCCGCCAAAGTCGACGCCGACCACCAGGCGCACGTAGCCAATCGCGACCGCCATCGAGGCAAAGGAAACCAGCCACGAGCCGACAAAGATGCCGGCCAGCGACGCCGTCTTGGAAAGGCCGCCCACGCAGCGGCGCGCGCCGAGGCCCGACAGATTGGGCTGCAGGTCGACAACGCTCAAGGCGGCAAACTCGGCAGACATCATCGCGACCAGACCAAAGAGCGCGTAATAGTAAATGGTCGTGCCGTCGGGCGTGGTGCGCGTCAGGCTCACGCGACGGATTCCGCCCTCGAGCGACAGAGCGCGCGCAACCGCCTCCGGGTCGGCGAGCGCCGCCGGGTCATCTTGAGCAATCTGGGCCATGAGCTCGGCATTTTGCGCATACGAGCTTGCCACCGTTTCAAGGATGCTGCGGTCGGTGAGTACCGACGACGCACGCGAGCCGTCATAGCTCGAAAGCAACGTGAGTTTGGGCGTGCCCGCGTCGTCGACCGTATAGATGCCCGCGACCTCGCCGGCCTTGAGTGCCTTGCGCGCGGCAGCCAAGTCTTCGTACTCGCTCACATCGAGCAGTTGATCGTCGCCCTCCCTGGCAAGCGAGGTCGCCACGTCCTTAAAGGACGAAGCGCCCCAGGCTTCGTCAGCGACAACGGCTACCGGCACCGGGTCGATCTTGCCGTCGGAGCTGAGGTTCGCAAACATAAACATGAACATCGTTGAAAGCGCGACGGGAAAGATCGCGCCCCAGACCCATGTGCTCGGCCGGCGCAATAGCGTCTTGGCCGTGGTTATGATGGTGTTGAACATGGCCGCCCCCTAGTCGCGCAGCTCGCGGCCGGTAATCTCGAGAAACACGTCGTTGAGGGTCGGCGGCTCGCTCCACACGCGGCCGAGCGCCACATCGGCGGCGCGCAGCGTGTCAAGGATGTCGACCAGATTGTGCGGGCTCGCCTCGCAGGTGCAAACGAGTTCGCCGCCGGACAGCTCGATCGAAAGCACATGCTCGAGGCCGCGCAGGCGCTCGACCGTGGCGGCCTCGACGGCGCCGACCTCGACGGTCACGCGCTCGCCCATCTGGATCATGCGCTTGAGCTCGTCGTTGGTGCCCTGCGCCAGCACGCGCCCGCCGTCCATGATCATGATGCGGCTGCAGATTTGCTCGATTTCCTCCATGTAATGGCTGGTATACACCACCGTGGCGCCCTCGTCGCGCAGACGGCAGATGCCCTCCAGGATGGCGTTGCGGCTCTGCGGGTCGACCGCCACCGTGGGCTCGTCGAAGAAGATGAGCTCGGGCTTGTGCGCGATGCCGCAGGCAATGTTGAGCCGGCGCGCCAGGCCGCCCGAGAGCTTACCGGGGCGGAACTTGGCAAAGTCGCCCAGACCGACAAAGTCGATCGCCTCGTCCACGAGCGCACGGCGGCGCTTGCGGTCGTTGACGTAAAGACTGCAGAAATAGTCGATGTTCTCGCGCACCGTGAGCTCGTCGAACACCGCCACCTGCTGTGGCACCACGCCGATGCGGCGCTTGAGGTCGTAGCGGGCGGGCTTCATGGGCTCGCCGAACAGCTCGATGGTGCCTTTGTCGTAGGCGAGCAGCTGCAGGATGCAGTTGATGGACGTGGTCTTGCCCGAGCCGTTGGGGCCCAGCAGGCCAAAGATCTCGCCGGGGGCGATACTCAGGTTAAAGTGGTCGAGCGCAATAAGGTCGTCGTAGCGCTTAACGAGGTTTTCGACGTGGACGATGTCTGTCATGAGGCGGCCCTTCTGTTGCTTGCGGCCCGGTACGATTGCATCATCGCAGGAGCTGACGGCGCGCACCAGTGAGCTTTGTCACGAGTGCGGGGCGGTCGCGTAGCCTGCTGACGCGACCGCCCCGCCGCGTGGGAGGAATGTCACGGTTGCTTTGAGTGGCGCCTCCCCCGTGCGCGGCATCGCGTACAATACCCGTATGAACAGGCTATTCGACAAATCGATCGTGCTGGCGTGCTGCATCGCAGCCGCCACGGGCCTTGCTGTGGATGCTCGCCTGGTCGCGGCGTTTTGCCTTGGCGTTGTCATCGCCGCGCTGGCCGAGGTCGCGCAGGGAGAACGCGCCCGTCGCGCCAGCGAGGCCGGCAGCTACGCCTACGTCATCGCGGCTGTCTTCGTGCCGCCGTTTGTGCCGTTCGCACCTCTCGCCCTCTATGACATCGCGCGACGCGTGCGCCGTGAACGCATCTGGCCCGCGCTGGCAATTGGCTCCGTGTTTGCCTGCGCACTTGCCACGGACCTTCGCTGCGGCGCGCTCACCACCCGAACGCTGTTGCTAACCGCCATCCTTTCGGTCGCCGCCACGTTGCTGTCGCTGCGCACCGCGCAGCTGGAGCGCGAACAGGAACGCATGCGTCGCACCCGCGACAAGCTGCAAGAACGCGCCCTGGCACTCGAGGCACGCAACCGCGACCTCGCCGACCGCCAGGACTACGAAGTCGAGCTCGCGACGCTCGCCGAACGCGCCCGCATCGCGCGCGAGATCCACGATAACGTAGGCCACCAGCTCACGCGCGCTTCGCTTCAAACCGAAGCCCTGCGCGTGGTCCATGCCAACGAGCCCGGCGTTGCCGCCGATTTCGCCGACGTCAAATACACCGTTGACGAGGCGCTCCAGCTCGTGCGCGCCAGCGTCCACGCGCTCAACGACAACGCCGTCGACCTTTCCGTGCAGCTCGAACGCATTGTTGAAGGCGCGCGCTCGGACGGCGGCCCGCAGATTGAGCTTGAAGTTATGACCGAACATGCGCCCGCAAACGTCGCGAACTGCTTTGCGGCGGTCCTGCGCGAGGCGCTCTCCAACACCATGCGCCACGCTTGCGCCCATGCTGTCACTGTACGTTGCATGGAGCATCCGTCGTTTTACCAGCTCATCGTTACCGACGATGGCGCGGGCGGGGTTCAAGCAAGCGGCCACGGCGCCGCGGAGGGCATGGGGCTCGCCTCTATGCACGAGCGCATCGAGGCGCTTGGCGGCACCTTCACCGCCGGCCCGCGTGCCGGCGCCGGCGGCTGGCGCGTGTTTGCCACCGTTCCCAAACAGCAAGGAGATGAGGACCGATGAGGCTCATTGTTGTCGACGACGACCGCTTGGTGGTCGATTCGCTCAAGATTATCCTGGGCGCCCAGCCGCAGATCGAGGTAGTGGGCACCGGCGCCAACGGCAACGACGCGGTTTCGCTCCATGCCGAACACACGCCCGATATCGCACTGCTCGACATTCAGATGCCGGGGCGCGACGGCCTTTCGGCGGCACGCGAGATCCTTGAGCGCGACCCTGCGGCGCGCGTGGTGTTTCTGACGACATTCTCGGATGACGAGTACATTGTGTCGGCGCTCAAACTGGGTGCCCGCGGCTATCTGATCAAAACCGATGTCGCCGCCATTCCACCGGCGTTGGCGCAGGTTATGGACGGTAAGCGCGTACTCGAGGGCAGGGCAATCGAGGACATCGATTTTGACGGAACGGGCGTCGAGTCGGGCACCCTCCGCCGGCCCGCGGCCTTTGTCAGCCTGACCGACCGCGAGTTCGAAGTCGCCGAGCTCATCGCCCGCGGCCTCGACAACAAGGAGATCGCTGCCACCGCCTATATGGGCGAAGGCACCGTGCGCAATCACATCAGCTCGATCCTGGCCAAAATGGGCCTGCGCAACCGCACGCAGATCGCCATCGCCTACCTGCGAGGGTAATTACCCAACGGCCAACCGCCCCGGCATAGCAAAATGGCTGCTACCGAGTTAATGCCATTTCAAAACTATGTCGGTTTACTACGATGAATCGCCCACCTTCGACCACGGCAAATTGCGCGCTTACAAAACCGCAGGTAGAACGCTTGCAATATTTAGAAAAATGCAGTCATGGTCGGGAATGTCGAATTCATCGTAGTAAACCGGCATAGTTTTGTTCGGGCGGCCCTGCACGAGTGCCTCCGCAAGCCTCGCGGGACCAAAATGATCCATTTTCTTCCACCCGCGGAAACCGGCTGACAGCGCTCGCCACGAAATCGGCCCATCTACTACGTTTGACTCGATACCCCCGACCATACCCGCTTTTCATGCAAAATCGCAGGCGTTCTACCTGCGATTTTTATTTCGCATTACTTGCCATGGTTGAGGATAGCGGCTTAAACGTAGTAGATGGGCCCATTTCATGGCAGACGGGTCACGTGGCAGCCCTCGCAAGGCCAAAATGATCCGTTTCCCTCTGTCCATGGGAGATCAAGGGATGTTACGGATATGGCGGCATTTCAAAACTATGCCGGATTACGGGGCCAAACTCAGGATCCCCATCCATACCCGCGTTTTCTGCAAGATGACAGCTCGTCTACCTGCGGTTTTGTTTTTGCGATTTTCTGTATGGTCGAAGGTTCGCTATCTGGCCCCGTAATCCGGCATAGTTTTGTTCTCGGCGGTTCAGCCGCGCGTTCACGCGCGGGGCCGGTGGGGCATTTTTGCCCCACCGGCCCGTCTTCGCGTTATTCCGGCTTGGTTTCTACCGTGGGAGTCTTGTCCGCCGCAACCGGAGTGCGGGCGGTATCCATAGTCAGGCAGTGCTTGGGGCAGCTTTCGATGCACTCGCCGCACACCACGCAGGCATACGGATCAATCGACCACATTCCGCCTTTGCGATCGACCGCAAGCGCACTCGCCGGGCAGCGGCGCGCACACATGCCGCAGCAAATGCACACGTCCATGTCGTTGACGATGTGCCCGCGCAAGCGCTCGGGCGCCGTCAGCCCCTCCTGCGGATAGCACACCGTGACCGGCTGCTTGACCATAGAGCCCAAGGCCGTCTTGGCAAATGTCAGCAAACTCATGCCGCGCCTACCTTTCCGTGCAGCTAATGCAGGGGTCGATGGTCAGGATAATCATGGGCACGTTGGCAATGAGCACGCCCTGCAGCGCATGCGTCAGACCCGCCAGGTTTTGCGACGTCGGCGTGCGCACGCGGAAACGGTCCAGGTTCTTGGTGCCGTTGCCGCGCACATAGTAATACGCCTCGCCGCGCGGCTGCTCAATCACAACCTCGCCGCGCGCGCCGTCGGCCGGCGTGAGCTTGGTACGTCCACCGATACCGTCGTGCGGAATCTTGCCCACAAGCTCCTTGATGATGTCCATAGCCTGCGTGACCTCGGCGCAACGCACCTGGCAGCGGGCATAGCAGTCGCCATCGGTAGCGACAATTGGCTCAAACGCAGCCAGATCCGCATAGGCGCCGTCGCCAAACATGCGCACGTCATAGTCCACGCCCGAGGCGCGCCCGAACGGGCCGACCATCGACAGATCCAGCGCGTCCTTCTTGCTGATCACGCCCACGCCGTGCAGGCGCTCGCCGCAGCTGTCGTCGTCCAAAAAAGTATGCACCAGGGCCTCGTAGTCGGGACGCATGGCATCGAGCGTCTGGACAATACCCGCCAGCTCGGAGTCCTCGATATCGTGCTTAAGGCCGCCGATCTCATTGATCGACAGAATCACGCGGCCGCCGCACGTGCTCTCAAAGATCTTGAGAATCTGCTCGCGCAGGGTCCACGAACGATAGAACAGCGCCTCAAAGCCAAAGGCATCGGCGAGCAGGCCCAGCCACAGCAGGTGCGAGTGAATGCGCGAAAGCTCGTGCAAAATGGTGCGGATATACTGCACGCGCCCGGGCACCTCGATGCCGAGCATGCGCTCGCAGGCGCTGGCATAGCCGTAACTGTGGCCCACGGCGCAGATGCCGCAGATGCGCTCGGCGATGTAGCCAAACTGATGCATGTCGCGCTTTTCGGTGAGCTTCTCGAGTCCGCGGTGCACAAAGCCGATCTGCGGAATTGCCTCGAGAACGCGGTCGTCCTCGATCACCAGGTCCAGATGAAGCGGCTCGGGCAGCACCGGGTGCTGCGGGCCAAACGGAATAACGGAGCGATGTGCCATGGACCTTACGCCTCCTTTTTCTGCTTGTCGCGGACGACCTTGGCGGCAAGCGCCGCGCGGACCTTGGCCGCTTTCTCGGGATCCATGGCGGCGAGCTTTGCCTCCATCTCGGCGGCTTTAAGTGCGGCCTTGGCCGCGGCCTCGTCATGCTGAGCATCGGAGCCGGCAGCCGCAGCGGGCCGAGCGACGGCGGCGCCCGCGGCATCGCCGGCGCCCGCAACGCCCTCCCCTGCAGCAGCCGCAGCCGCGGCGGCCTTCTCGGCAGCGGCCTTGCGCGCCTTGGCCTCGGCAGCCGCGCGGACCTTCATGGCTTTCTCTCGCGCAGCCTTCACCTCGGGCGTGATAACGCTCATGGGCTCGGCAGTCGAGACCTGGTAGAAAAAGCCCTTAAAGTCGACCTGCATATCGGTGATGGCAAGACCGAATAGGTCGTGGACCTCATTTTCAAACGGGAATACCGCCGGATAATACGAGCTGATGGACGGAATCTCCTGGTACCGGTCGATTCCCTCGACTACCAGGTTCTCAATCGCATAGCTGCCGTCCTGCGCAATATGCTCCTGAGCAGCATGAACGTTGATAAACGTATAGACCAGACGATACGTGCCGTCGTCGACATTGCGCTCGGCGTGCATTTGCACAAAGCGCGCGCCGACGCCCTTGAGCGCCTGGACATGCGACAGGAGCTCGTCGATCCCGACGGTGGTATAGATTGCCTTTTGCATTACTCGGCCTCCTTTGCAGCGGCGGGTGCGGTGGGCGTCCCAGCAGGCGCGTCGCCAGCGACGGGCGCGGCGGGCGACGCGGCGGGCGTGTCACCGGCACCGTCAGCCCCGGCCCCCGCAGCCACAAACCCGTCCTCGCCCAGCCCAACGCCGCCGTCCCAGGTTGCGGCACCGCCCACGGTGAGCGGATCGCCGCCGGCGCGCATCACGGCCTCCTTCTGGTCCAGGATGCCGCACGCCTCCACGATGGCATCGATCACCGTTTCGGGGCGAATAGCGCACCCGGGCGCGTACACGTCCACGGGAATCGCGCGATCCACGCCGCCGATCACGTTGTAGGCATCGCGAAACACACCGCCCGAGCACGCGCAGATACCGCAGGCCACCACGCACTTGGGCTCGAGCATCTGGTTGTAAATCTGGCGCACGACAGGCAGGTTCTGAGCATTGACCGAACCCGTCACCAAAAAGATATCCGCATGCTTGGGGTTGCCGGTATTGACCACGCCAAAGCGCTCCGCATCGAACAGTGGCGTGAGCGAGGCCAGCACCTCGATATCGCATCCGTTGCAACTCGAGCCGTCGTAATGAATAACCCACGGCGAGCGCGACATTTTATGATCCATGGATGCCGCCTCCTAAATAAACACGTCGACGAGGATGGGCATAAGGTTGAGCAGGCCAAACACCAGCGCCACGCCCCAGCCGAGCTTAAAGCAGCTGCGCCAGGTGCTACGGGCGAAGGTGTTATCGATCAGCACCTCGACAAAATACGTCGCGGCCATCACGACCAGGGCTACGACCCAGCTCACCGGGTTGTCCCAGACAAAGAACATGCCCACCCACATCAAAAACAGCACGGTCTCGCACCAGTGCATAAGGGTCATCTTGGCCAGCGTGCCGCCGCTCATCTCGGTGGCGACGCCCTGGACGATCTCCTGATGCGCGTGATGCGAGTACGAAAGATCGAACGGCGACTTGCGCAGCTTGATGGTAAGCACCGCGAGCAGCGCAAGGAAAATGGGCGCGCTGTACACGATGATGGGGGCCGACTGCCCCGTTACGGCGATGGAGTCGAAGCTATCGGTGGCAAGGTACAGGCCCACGCTCATCAGCAGAACGGCGGGCTCGTAACTCATGACCTGCAGCAGCTCGCGGTCCGCGCCGACCTGCGCAAACGGGCTTTGCGTCGAGGCGGACGCCAGCACCACAAAGATTGCAGCGAGCGTAACCATGAAGGCGCACAGCAGCGTGTTAGAGCCCGACACAAAGATGCCGCCGCCCACCACGGTAAAGATGAGCGCGCACGCCATGTAGGTATCGTCCATGGTGTTTACGCTGGCAGGAGCCTTGCGCAGCAGCTTGGCAACGTCGTAGAAGGGCTGCAGCAAGCGCGGGCCCACGCGGCCCTGCATGCGGGCCGAAAGCTTACGGTCAAGACCGTCGATCAGGCCGCCCACAAGCGGCGCCAGCAGGGCAAACACCACGGTGCCAATAAAAATACCCACGACACCCGAGCCTTCGAAATACTTGCCGCGCAGCACCGAGGGCGCGCTCATGGCAAGCCGCTCGGGCCCAATCCACGCGCAACACAGCAGCGCAAACAAGATAATGCTGCAGCACACGACGCTGCCCGCGGGGCCAATACGCTTCTCGCCAAGGGCGTCCTCCGAGTACCAATTGCGCTTTTCGGCCTTCACCTCGCGTCCCATCGAGCCGCGGAAATGGCGATATTTGTCGGTTCCCACGCCCGAAAGATATACGTTTACGTGCGGTTTGTTGCTCACGCGGAATGAAGTCAGCAGCACCACGGCGATAAACGCCACGATAACCACCATCAGATACATGGAGTCCTTGCCAATAACGTACGGCACGCGGCCAAACACCATGGCCAGGCAAGGCGACACCAGACCGCTCGAGATAACCGGGAACGCCACGCAGCACAGAATCAGCAGCGCGGCGATGGTGTTGAGCGCCATCCATTCGGTCTTATGGACATTGACTTCAACGTTTTGAGCCGTGGGGTCGACGCCCGAAAGCTTGGCAAGCCACTTGCCCCAGAAGAAGAACGTCGCGGCCGAGCCAAAGGCAAGCACCATGATCATGAGCACGTTGCCGGTCTGCGCAAACGCCACCAGGGCGCCCCACTTGGACACGAGCATGCCAAAAGGGGCCACGAACATGCCCATAATGCCCAGCATCATCAGGCGCGTCAGGTGCGGCATACGGCTGAACATACCGTCCATGTCCTCGATATTGCGGCTGCCGATATGATGCTCGGCCGTGCCCACACACAGGAATAGCAGCGACTTTGCCACCGTGTGGAACAGGATTAGGAAGATGGCAGCCCAGACGGCCTCGGGCGCACCGACGCCCAGGCAGGCGCTGATCAGGCCCAAGTTGGAGATAGTGGAGTACGCAAGCACGCGTTTTGCATTGCTCTGCGAGATGGCCATGAGGGCAGCGAGCAAAAACGTGATGGCGCCCACACTCGTGACCATGAAGCCGGTCACGGGATAGATGGCATAAAGCGGGCTCAGCTTGACCATCAGGAACACGCCGGCCTTGACCATGGTGGACGAGTGCAGCAGGGCGCTCGTAGGAGTGGGGGCAACCATAGCACCGAGCAGCCAGGTATGGAACGGCATCTGCGCGGCCTTGGTGAGCGCGGCAAGCGACAGCAGGACGACTGGCATCACCAGTAGCGCAGATTGCGCGGTACCAGCGCCGGCAAGATCGATCATGCCCGAGATGGTCAGCGGCATGCCGTTAACGTGCAAGAACATAAGCCCCGCCAAAAACGCGATGCCGCCCAGCATGTTGAGGATGATCTGGGTGAAGGCGTTTTTAATGGCCTCGGGCGTGCGCGTGTAGCCAATCATAAGGAACGAGCACACGGTGGTGATTTCCCAACCGCAGAACAGCCACTCCAGGTTATCGCTCGTCACGATGACGAACATGGCCGAGAGGAACAGGAACATAAGCGCCAGGAACTGCGGGCGACGGTCGGGCGCGGTCTGCCCGCGCAGCGCTGCCTCGTGCTCGTCGTGCGCCTGGAAGTCCTTCATGTAGCCCAAGGCATACACGCAGATCAGACTGCCGACGATGCCGACGGCGAGGACCATAATCACGCTCATGTAGTCTAGGTAGAGCGGCGTCGCCGTGACGGCTTCGGCCGCGGGCAGCGTCATGGCTGCAAAGGCGAGCGAGCCCACCAGCTGGATTATGCCGAGCACCGTGGTGAGCGCGTTCCTATATTTGTACGCGTTGTACAGGATGACGGCGCACAGGATGACGTCGATGACGGAGCTGATGACGGAGAGCATGTGCGAGGTGCCCGGTGCCACCTCGAAGCTCTGCGGACCCGTGCCAAAAAACATGACGGCGACTACAACCGTCACCGCCATAATGATGCCGGAGCCTATGAGCCCCACCGCGTCGCGGGCTCGGTCACCGCGCGCAAGCAGCATGCCCAGCGCCGGTACCAGCGGAAACAGGGTAAGGAAATACAGTAGCGTCATACCATCACTCCCCCATGCAAAAACGCTATACATGTATTACGTTATAGCGCTAATTTGAGCACCTGATGGCGGGCTTTCGGCCAACTGTGGGACTTTGGACGTGCGGGGCAAGGAGCTTGTCCGTATTAGAGCAATATGGGGCCCCGTCGCGGCAGTGCAGGGCGCGCCCCACTCCACGGCAGCCTTATCCGATCCGAAAGAGCCCTTAGAGGGGCATCGCGATAGAAAAAATGCGCCCCATAGGCGCACGTTTTCGTTACTCCGTCTTTTTAACGCGCGGCTTGCGACCGCGCGGCTTATCGACCAACGCGGATTCACCGCTCTCGCGATACTGGCGGCACCAAGCCTTGACCGAAGACTCGCTGGGAATCTTGTGCTTGATCATGGCTTCGCGAACCGTTAAGCCGTTTTCCAAGCGGTCCTTGACCACGGCGAGCTTAACTTCGTACGAATAGGTGTGATGATGCGAACCGGCGTTGAGAACAGCATCGGCACCGCCCACGGCATATGCGCGGGCCCACTGACGAGCCGTGGCCTGGGGAATGCCAAGCTCCGCGGCGAGGGCGCGATGGCCGACCCCCTCTTGGAGGATCTCGACGGCGCGCTGCCTAACCTCGGGCGCATGCGTGCGAGTCCTAGTTGCTTCCGACATACCTGCCACTTCTTAGCCTTAACCGTTAATCTGCTTTCTTACGTGCATGTTAGATAGTAGCATTTTGCTGTTCGCGCGTAGCAGTTAATTGAAAATAGCAACGGCGGCATCTGGGCATTTGCCATTTATTTGCGACATTTCTTTACGTTCTATTTACGCAGCTAGTTAGCTCGCAGCTCAGTGAGGGTGTTTTACCAACCAGATTGATATCTTTTTGTTTGGCTTGGTATGGTTTGTGCAATTATTAACCCCCCCCCAGCCTCCGAGCTAGCATGTCAGTCTTCCGTTTACTTTCCAGCTTTCCACCTAGCTTTCCAGCTTTCCACCCAGCTTTCCACCTTAGGTGTTAAGTTAAGTGGAAAGTTGGAAAGATGGTGGGAAGCCGGAAAGCCGAAGCAAGAACAACGAACAGCCCTACCGCGCGAGTCGATACCGTTGTCGCGGGCTGCGCGGTGGCTCCATGGGTTCAATCTTGCCCGCGCCAATTAAACCTTTTATGTGGTTGGAAACGGCGCTCCTGCTCAAACCCGAAGCCTCCGTGAGCTCCTTGGCCGAAGCCGAAGAATGCGTTGCCAGGTAACCCAAGATTGCCTCGTCCACATGCCCTACGGAGGTCGCCTGTTCCGCCTGCATTATCTTTCGCTTATCGAACGTCAGAGAAAAAGAAACCGTCGAGTTTTTTGGTTTGGGCGGCAACATGTTTGCACGCTCAAGCTGCTCGCCTATCTCCTGATAACCGGTGCCACGGTTTTCGACCACGTAGCCACCGCCTGGGTACGGCGTGGTCTCGAGGATATTTGAAAGAAACTGGTTTCTGGATGACGAAACTCCAGAAGTTCCCAGCGAATCGACTGTGACATCGCCGTACAGTCCTCCGGGATTGAGAATCTCGACACGGTCGATATACAGGTTGACCTGCACTTGTGAGCCGCGCGCGGCGGAAGAGTAGTCGCGATGCATGAGCGCATTCGCCACTGCCTCGCGCAGTGCCACGGGCGGATAGTCGGGCACATCTTTCCGAAATGCCCCCTCAATCACCGCAGCGTTTCGGGTGTTTCTTGCAACGGCGGCAAGCGCGTCTTCAATCATGAAAGGGATCGGCCCCAAAATGGTCTGCGAATCCAGAAAACGCTTGTTGTCGCTTACTCGCTGCGTTTTTGTGGTCCCGGGATACGCCGTAAAGGTCACATTGAGACGTGGGAAGAACTTTTGCGGAAACCGTCCCATCGCAACAATAGCAGCAAGCGTCGGCACGATTGCGTCCTCCACCTTTTTGGTCACATGCAGGTCAAGGAGAATCTCCTCATCGCTTCTGGCGCCCAAAATCCTAGGATGCAGCTCGCGCTGGCGTTTTATAAACCCTTGCAGAAGATCGGCGTCAAGATCTTCGAGCGTGGCGCCTTCGACTGGCTCGTCATCGTATGTGGGCTGAACATGCTCCTCCATAAAGCGGTCGACCTCATAGGGAGTCATACGCCGGTCGCCGTCGCCCGTACGGAGGAAGGACGAATCGTACATTCCACGCGCCGTGATATAGCAGGGCTTATCGCGCGGATGCATCTCTTTGATGCGAGCACAAAGCACCAGTTTTCCCTCAAAGGGAACCACTTGGATATCCGGCCTCACAACGGGCGTCAGCTTTTCGCACGCAGAAGAGAGAGCGTCTTGCATCTTGCGAGCATCGAAACCATCGACAGGCGTAAACCCGTTCTTTTCGGAAATGCCGAGGATGATAAAGCCGCCCTGCGCGTTGGAAAATGCCGAGAGCGTCTCGACGATGCTCTTTGGAAGCGCTCCCTTGGCTTCTTTTACCTCGTACTGCTGGGTGTCGTTTCCTATTGTTCGCAGGTGATGAATGACCTGCGCCAACCATTCCTCGTTCATGCCGAACCTCCCAACTTTCCAGCTTTCCACTTAACTTACCAGCTTTCCACCTAACTTTCCAGCTTTCTACCCAGCTTTCCACCTTAAGTGTTAAGTTAAGTGGAAAGCTGGAAAGATGGTGGGGAGTTGAAGGGGGCGGCCACCGGGTGGTTGCCGCCCCCTTTGCGAAGCTAGTTGGCTTCGGAACTAGTGGTCGATGCCGTTGAGGTTCACCCTCGTGAGCGTATAGGTCACATAGTCGGGCGATTGAGGCTTTGCGCTCGCCACGTCACCCTTAACCAGGCTCGCTCTCATTACCAATCGATAGTTCGCGTAGAACTGCTCACGCTGTTCAACCTGCGTGTTGACCTTAACGGTAAAGGGCAGGCTAAACGTAGTGTCACCGTTCTGCGTTTTGAACTTGCCATTCTCCTTCGAGTCAGTGAAGGTGATCGTGCTACCGGAGGGAGCGGCCGCGGCAAGCTTACTCTCCGTCACCGTTACGTAGTTGGAGATATCATCCGTTACGCTCTCATACGTGCCGTCGGTTCCGCGGCGCTGAAGCGCGAGCGTGTACACAACAGAGTCGGCGTTCGCGATTGCCTCGGCGGCATTGCTAAGACCACCCAGTTCATACGTGGCACCCAGACCAATCGTGCCATTCGCGATCGGACGTAGGTCGTCCACGTTAATACCAAGCTGCGACTTATCTGGCGCAGAAAGCGTAATGGTCGTATCACCCGTGTCCATGCGATAGTATCCGACGTTACCGGGCTTCGTCTGCGTCAGGCTCGAGGTATTAAGACCTTCCTTACGCGTCGAAAGCTTGGCGGTATAGGACATCTTGGTACAGGCGTCCTCGCCAGACTGCTTGGACAGGGAGATAACCTTGTTGCAGCCGTCCGGCGTAAGGCGAATCTCTTCCACCACCGTACGCACGGTAAAGGATCCGTCCGTTGCGATCTTGCGGATTCCGGCGAGGTCATAATCGAGCTTGAGCTTCAACGAATCATCGCCTGTATCCGTCACGGTCTGCGTGAACGCAGGCGTCGAAGCGTCACACGGCTCCCAATCGCCGCCATTCCACCTGTAGTTCTGACCGCCGATGGCAACATAAAACTTCGCAATTGCCGAGGTTCCGCTCGGGAAACTACTTACTCCCATTAGGTTGTTGTTGGCGCCATAGCGACACAGCGATGTATCGAGCTGATAGAACAGATGGTCACTCTCTGTATAGTATTGGCTCGGGCTAAACGTAACCGTATCTTTGACGTCAAGAGAAAGCACATAGGCGGCACCGTCCTCCGACTTTGAAACCGGAATGCGCGCCGCATTTTTATTGTCGACTACACTCTGCTCATAATTGGACAAGATGCTGTATGTCGATGCCGTACTGTTTTGATTATCTTCGCCACCGGTGCGCAAGACGTGATGCAGATTCCAAGATATGCGGGCACCCGAAGAATTCGAGTCAATAGACGAAGCCGTAAAACCGTTGATATTAGCTTGCGTCATGCCGTCGCCCGACTTGGGCACGTTGACAACTAGGTAGACGCTCTCCGACGCACGCTGCTCCCTGCCGGTTTTCTCCTCCTTAGGTACCTTTAGCGTATAGCGACTTTTGCTGGGAACGTCAGCGCCTGCAACCTTAAACAGCTTCCACGTATCTCCGAGTTTCGCCTTAGCGGTCGCCTCTGCCTCGTTATTACACTCGGCCCATGTGCCGGCGCCATCCTTTTCGGCATACACATCCAAAATCTCGCTCAGCCATCGCTCCTGATATGGATTGCCCGCAGAATCCTCAAAGCCCGCATTTCCGCTCAGGGAAACGCTCGTTGCTCCGCCTTCGCCCACCGTATAGTGGTACTCTCTGCCACCGGCTTTGCCATCAACGTTCGCATCGATGAGCGTAAGCTGGGTGCCTTGGGGCAACCTTCCGTCGGCACCATTGAAGAGGATGCTCTTGCCAAGCCCCTTCATCGAGCCGCCAGCAGCCATATAGCTGTCCCAGCCAAAGTCGACTTCCTTCCCATTGGCAGAATTGTATGTCCAGGTAAGCAGACCCGTCATCGGCTCGCCAAAGCTCGTAAGCACGTGTGCATCTTTTCCAAGGTTAGCGTAATCACTTTCTTTAAAGTTGGTGCCGTAATCATATGTTGCAGTGAAATCAATCTCGAGCTTGCGCTTAACGATGATCGGCACCTGAACGTTGTAGCTCTGACCCGCCTCGGTAAAGGTAACGGTCAGGAGCGTAAAGCGACCTTTGCCGTTGTCCCAATCGGAGCTTGGGCTAAACGACATATTGTTCTTGCCGTTGTTCACTACGCGAAGCGTGGGATTGTTCGACGCGTCATCGTCCTTAACGAACACACCATCCTTGAGTTGGAAAACCTCTGCTTTGGCCGTCACGTGCGGATTGGTGCCATTCTCGTTATTCAATCTGCAAGCGTCGGAGAAGCCGCCGTTCGTGATGATGTTTAGATAGCTCTTGACCGTCGTGTTGTCGTTGCCAGAGATCACCAAAACAGGGAAATCCGTTGTGGCTTGGTTGTTGCTTGTATCATTATTCGAATTGAACTTACTCGCCACGGATGAGGCATCGTAGCTCGAGGTATTTTGATAGGCGCCGTCTTTATCGATGCCACCGATATTGGTGTAGGTATAACGGTTGGTGACGTTGGTCCCCGCTTGGTCCTTGATAGTCGCTGCACCAGGAACGTTCATGCCGTCGCCAAACAGATGGCGATCGGTGGTGTCGTTGTCGGAGGCACGCACCGCCAGCTCGCTCACCGGACTCGTAGTCACGTAGGGCGAAACGGCCGGCGTCACATTGCCGTTCGCAGCATCGTTGCCATACAGTGTCGCGCCCTTGGCATCGGAAAGCTTGTCTTCATAGGCAGCAAATGCGATGTATGACTTTTTGTTCACTTTTTTAAGGTCGTCGGTGCCGGAAGAATTGCGCATCAGCTTGAGCGATTCACTCGCACTGTTTGGTCTAATGGCAATTCCTGCGACAAAAACGTTGACAAGATCAGCGGATGAACTATTTCCGAACAAATATCCCTGGCTAGTTTGCGCCCCAAAGATATTGCGATCCATGAGCACGTTTACGAGCCTAAATGAGCCACGGCCATCGCCAGACACGCCACCAGAACAATTTCCCAGCGATGAGTTCCATGCAGCGTTCTTGCTACCGGTAAAGTTATTCTCGCCAATGGTCGAATTCAAAAGCGTGACAGAGTTCGCCGTGTTACCGATCGAGCCAACAACACTACCAGAATACGAACCATCGACGACCAGTCCAGTGATAGTTGAATTCTTGACCTCGAGGGCACACCCACCTTTCAGATCACCGATTAAACCGGCAGAGCACTCACGAGCACCAAGATAGATGTCTTTTATTACACAGCTATCGAACTTAAATGCACCGCCCGAAGCCGCTTCGCCAACTGCACCAGCAACGTACTTAAGATTATTCGATCCTCTAACACCAAATACCGTTTTACTCTGCACGTCGCCTTGGATGCACAGATTGTAGACAGACACGATTCCATTTTCGGACCTTCCGATAAGGCCGCCGGTCCCCTCGGTCGCGCTCGATGCTGCCGGCTGAAGCGTGACATTGCTGATCTCCGCCTTTCCGGCACCCTGCGAAGGCGTTCCAGCATCATCGGTGTTCACCAGGAAACCACCTCCAGCAAGACCCACGACACCGCCGGTCCTTGCGTTAGAAGCAGTTGACATAATCGTGGAATTCTTGGCAATAGACATGTTCGTTTTTGTCCAAACGCCACCAGCGGAATTTTTGTTCAGCTTGCCGACGAAGCCACCGACGTTTTGCACGCCAGAAATGTCCATGTTGCTATAAGAGCAATCGTAAAGTTTGACCGGAGAATAGCGCGTTGTCGCTTGTGATTCATCGTTACGATTCACCAGCAAAGTTGCATCTTTGTCAGTCCTGCGGCTACCATAGCCGGATGCGCCGAGCAATCCGCCAACGTTATTGGGGCCATTCACCCTGCAGTTATCCATGGTAATTCCTGCATATTTGCCGTAATCTGCCAGCGAGCTCGCGTTCGCCGTAGTACCCGCAAGCAGACCGACGCCAACCTGCTCATTACCCGAACCACTGGGGGCGCCGGCTGCATTGATATACGTAAGAGAAATATTGCAGTCATCGAACTTTAGGTTCTGGACGGTATAGCCGCCGTTGCCCGTAGCAGCAGCGCCGTCCGTTGCCGGAGTGCCGATACTCCCCGACACGTTGGTCGAGGTGTACGTTACGGTGCCAAAGAGAGCGCCCAATCCGGTGAGTTTGTAATTATCGTCGGCGTACTCCGTGACCCCATATACCTTGTTGGCCTTCTTGCTACCGACCTTAATTTTTGCACCGTCGTCGCCGTTGATGCACGCAACAAGCGGCACGATGCGATCGCGGTCGGCGCCCTTACCGGATGCGCATGCGTTTGAGTAGTAGCGGCCCGAAAGACCCGTGTAACCCGTACCGTAAGGCGTCATGTCATAATCAATGTCCTTGTCCGGATCAATGTCCTTGTTCGTGTTCACGAACCGCAAATCCATTCCCGAGACCTGCGCGGCACAGACGTAGCCCGTCTGCCACGTCGCGTATTTCTTTATCAGGTAGGGGGAGTTAACGCCCGAACCATCGCCTGTGTAGTCGAGCGCGTTACCCTCCCACTGGATACCGGGGCTTTTCATGTCATCGTTTTTCGCATCGGCAAAATCGCTGTCGGCACTCCCCGGCTTTCCAACGGATGCATAGCTCGCATTGCGAACTTTGCCGTATTGCTTGTTGCCGAATTGGTACACTCCCTTTGCGTTGTTGCCGCCCATGTAGGCACGCGAGCCCGCATACGTTCCATACGCATCGTTCGTGGTATTCGTATTCGCCGAACCGCCGGCCGCACCGCTGCTGATGATGGCCGAGAGTACGAGCAGTCCCTGCGAGTCATTGACGGTTGTGGTTATCGCAGAGCTATTGGCGTCGTCTCCCCTATAGCGGCCCTGCGTCGCATCCGTCTTGATGCACCCCGTCTTCGAAGTATCCAGATTGTTCACCTTGTAGTTGCGATCAGTGTTGTCGAGACTCCTACCATCGGTAAGCTCGCTGAACGCATAGCCGTCAATCACGCGGCCAACATACGGGTTGTCATAGAGAGAAGTACCGGCGCCATGCCAGGGGTTAAGGGCACCGTCGCCGCGCGAAGAGTTGCGGAAGATGACGCCGCCACCCGCAACAGCACCAACGTAGCCGCCAACGGGCACAAGGTGCGCGCCGCCGCCATTATCGCCTGCCGCCCCAGCAACGCTAAAGCCGGCATCCGCATTCACCGACACGCCATCGATGATATTGTCACCGCCCATGATGCAACCGATCACACCGCCAAAAAAAGCGCCAGGCACACCAGATGTATCTTTACTCTTATATGCAATTGAGGTTGCCGTGCCCGAGTATTCAATATTCAGATTGCTCACAACGCTGCCGTAGCTATACGGGATCAATCCGGAAAGCGCGCTTGCGCCTTCGGGCTTGTCAATCTTGATGGTCGCTAAACCGCCGTCCCTCAGATTGCCAACAACAACCCCCCTGAACGGGTTGCTCTGATTGCCCAAACCCTGGAAAGCGGTGGTATCGAGCACAAGCGTATCGGTCCTATTTCCCTCGCTATCAACCGGCTCGATACTGTAGTAGGCGCTTTGGAGATAGCGGTGCATCGTCGCATCGTCAAGCGAATCCCCAGAGTCGGTGGTGTTATCCTCCGTCTTCCTCTCCCATGTTTTGTTCGCCTGTTTGTAGATGTACGTCACTTCGTTTTCAGTATTCTCACTGGACGAACGACGCTGACATAGCTCTTCCTGATTGGCGGCAATCGTTACTTCCCAACCGTCGATTGCATTTTGCGTGTTGATATACTCAGCAACCGTGTTGAGCTCTGATGCTTTAGTTATGGCATAGGGATCGCCATAGGTACCGCAGCCCGTCGTAAGCTTGGGCACACGCTGGTTAACTTTGATTTCGTGGTATTGGACTTTGTTTTCGTTGACATTGCCCTTTTTCACATACGGGAGATAACCGCCGAATTGCGGAGTACCCGCATTTGCCTCTTTGTTGTCAACGGTGACGAGGCCAGCGCGGGTCCCATAGGTGCTCTCGTTGTAGTACCAGAGTTGCTTACCAGAGTATTCGCCCTTCGAGTCGATCTCGCTGCCGAATGTGACCTTATCGTTTGTCTGGTCATCCTTTATAAAGGTATACACCGCCGAGCCGGTCTTCCCCTCGCCGTAGCCAAAGCTCTCAAGCAAGCTTGCACGGGTAAAGATGGCGTTGTTCGTAGCACTCGGCACGTTGATGGTACCAAACGTCGCCGTAACCTGGTCGGCACTCGAACCCACGCCCAGTCTTCCAAAAAGTGAGGTTGCCACCTTGGTGTTGCGGCCGTATCCCGTGGCCGTGATGTTCTTCGCGCTCAGGTTCACGTACGTCTGCATCTCGTTTATAAGCAGAGGCATATAAGCATCAGCGCCCGTGGCCTCACTAGCGCCATCGACGGTCAAATTGTTGAACGTAAGGCCATCAATCGAGATTTTTCTAATAGTGGTGGTCGTGCCATTGTTAGACCCATACACGTAGCGACACACCAGCGCGCCCGAAGAGCTTCCACCCGCGGCGGCAATATCATTCTTGCTTCTCCCGTCATTGACAACGGGCCCAACAGTGCCACCCAAAGTGACGGCGTTCACCGTAAGATCGCCATTTGCCACCGTTCGGAAAAGACCGCAGTGCATGTTCTCGTGCTGGGTAGCAGCAGAGTTCAGCTTGTTGCCTTTCTGCTCGGCCTTGATGTCGGAGTAATGGAAGGTGATGGTCGCATTACCAACCGTCACCTTTCCGTTCGGCTGGGTGGGATAGTAACTATAGCCCGTCAAATCAATTTCGACGCTTCTGCCGCTTTCGCCGCCGATGGCCACGGCGTCGTTGAACGCTTGCGGCACAATCATCGAGCGAATTGCGGCTGGAGCATAGCGGTAAGCGGACCATAAGAGCAGCTTTTCCGCCGTATCGATTTTGCTAATTTTGGAGCTGCCTTGCCCAAGTGCCGCATAGGCTTTGTCGAGGTTGTAGTAATACCTCGTCCAGGCATTCGTGTTGTGGTTCTTGCCGAAATCGGAACGGTTGCGATAGCTGTTGTCGTTTCCCGGCTCTCCGCTCATGTCGAGCTTACCGTCATTAACGCCGTCTTTGGTATGAAGCGAAACGACGACATTCCATTCGCCGTCCATGAGTTTGCTGGCGTCTTTATTTCCATAGGCAGGCCTCGTGCTGTTGCCGACCCATTCATCAAACGAAGTAGCATTGTCGTTGCTTTTGATTGCCGTGTTGTTGATTTTCACGCCATTGCCCGCAGCAACACCATTGATCTTATATGCAGTGTCCCAACCCGCCTTGTTCTCCAGATACAAGCCGCTATAAGTTTCCACTCCATATGTTGTGGAATTCTCCGTCCTACCGCCTCGACCGATGAGCAGACCAAGTACCGTTACCTTATCGGCATTAATGGTTGCGTTCGAAAGATCGATCGCATAGTCGTTGATGATCCATTGGCCACTAGCGGCGTATACGAGGCCGCCGAGTTCACTTGAGCTATTAGCGGTTATGGAAGCGTTGGTTGTCTTGAGGGCATACGTGCTAACGCTGGTGTTTTTGCTGCTATCCCCGATGGTGACAACAGTATTGCCCCAGCTATAGCCCAGAAGACCACCGGCGCCGTTCTTCGCGTCACCGTTCTTGCCAACGGTCATGCTGAACGAGTCGAACGAAAGGCCCGTGATGTTGACGTGTTTCTCTTGCGTCCCTTGAGCGATGCAGCCGATGAAGCCGCCGACCTGGGATTTCTTATTGCTCGCGCTGTCGCCCGCGGTAATCGCATTTTCGCTCGTCGTCGCGTCACCGACCTCGAGACTCGTCACGTTGACGATAGCGACAACGTCCGCCACATAACCGATAGCGCCGCCAATGCGCGTGTTGCCGTTGAGGGTAGCGCCCGTTTTGACGGTCGCTTGCGCCTTCGTGCTGCCACTTATGTTGCTGCTGCCGAAAGTAACGGTTCCACCACCCCTCACGCTACCAGCAATGCCGCCAATGTTGACATCGTTGCCGAACGTATCATCGCAGGTGATTTTCGGCTTGCACGTAACGCCGTTGAGTGTTGCCTTGCCAGTGATAGTTGCCGCAAGCGAGCCAGCGTCGACGCCTAAGCCGTTATCGAACTTCATAACGCCATCGACGGTAAGGTTATTCACCGTCGCGCCACCGCCGATAGCGGCAAAGAGGCCCAGACGGCTGTGACGGTAAATCTTGCCGTTCCCTTCAGTCGAATCGTTTGCGCCAAGCGCATTGCCGTTGCGCGTACCGTAAGGTTCGCCAATCGCCAAGGTAACGGTATGATGGTTTCCCTCGACAGCCCCTACGAAAGCGTTAACTCGCCCGGACCCATCACATGCAAGACCTTCAAGGCCTGTGCCTCGCAGGTCAATGTCGGAAGTAATTGAGATAGCATTCCCACTATTACCATACCAGCTCGTAATGTTAGCCGTGCCGATGCCGAATAGACCGCCAAAGTAGCCGTTCGTTTGGACCGTCATGGCAATGCATGCGAATGTATCCGCATCATTAATGAGGTATGTACCCGACTTCCCGTCACCATTTTGGGACCGTAGCTGCTTACCCCAAGAGTAGCCAGCACTGCTGCCAGCATCTGGAGCACCACTCAGATTGCACAACGGCTGATAAAAGGTGCTTTCATCAAGTTTAATAAGATCCTTGCTGAGCTTGCCCTCCTCTCCGGTCAGGCGGATAACCTGGTTATAGGTCAGGTCATCGATCCTCGCCGCAGCAGGACGTTTGTAAAGCCAATAATTATCGTTCGTTGCCTCAGCATCCGAGCCTGAACCTAGAGCAAACACCAATGGGGCGCATCCATCCAAGGATCTAAGAATTTGGCTGGTATTACCGTTGGCCTCGAGCTTGCAATCGGATAAATCGGTAGTCCCACGCAAGCGCAAGACGCCGTTCCATGCCGAACCCACAATTCCGGCACCACATGCGATTGATTCGTTTTTATCAGTTTCAACGCGAACGTCCCCGCAGTCCAGAATTCCAAAACGCGAACGCCCGCCCACGCTATAGCCGCTATCCAAGGCGCCAACAACACCGCCAAACCCGCAGTTCTTTCCATTGGCTTTTGGAGAATGGCACGTGACGTCCGCGCCGTCAACGATTACAACGCCTCCAGTATTGTTGCTCTTTGCCACCCAGCCGACCAGGCCTCCTGCCAGTCGTGGCGCGACGCTGCATGTAGTATCAACCGAACAGCGGTTGCCCGCGGCACCCGTCTTTATATGAAGGGTGTTGTTCGACTTCTCTGTGTTGGTCACATCCTGAACTCTACCGACCAGACCGCCATAGATGGAGCTGGAGCCCGTCACCAGTTTGCTAGTATACAAGCCACCTGATATTGCGACATCGCCGTTCGTTGTGTCCAGGAGACCGAACACGCCGCCCGCGCCCGTGTCCCCACTTTGGCCAAGATTCACGCCCTCGCCCGTATCGATTTGGTCGTTGTTGGCAAACTCGACCGGGCCGGCAAAACTAACGTCGCCGATGAAGCCGCCGGAACTTTTGCTGTTCTTATCGCCGACGTTGGCGGGACAGGTGAACTTCTTGTTGTCCGCGCCCAGCGCGAGCTTGGTCGCCTTACCGATGAAGCCGCCACTGGCGGTGGTGCCCTTGACGGTGAGCATGTGCAGGTCGAGAGCCTCCGTGACCTTGACTGTGGCGCCTGTGTTCGAACCGACGAGGCCCACGACGCCACCGGCGGAACCGCTTTCAGACTGAACGGTAACAGCGGGAACATTAAGGGTGCCGACGTTTAGAGTCGCGCCATCCTCGACCGTGCCTACGAGCAGACCGGCATTACCGGAGCTCGTCTTGACGACACCGCCCGCGGCAAGGCTATCGGGAAACTTAACAGACCCCACCGTAAAGGTTCCGCTCTTGACTGTATTCGCTAAAAGACCGATGTTTCCCGCTGCATTTACGTTGAGCTTCTCGAGAGAACCGGCAGGGCCATAGGTGACCTCTGTAGTAAGGTCACCCATCGCCTCACCCAAAAGGGGCGCCGTCAGAGCGGAAGTCGTATCCGTCCCGCCGGTGCCTACGGGATCTGCGATGTTGACCACAGCGTTGAGCGTCTTGCCCCCACCGCTGACCTTCGTAGCGACCATCGGCGCGCTATAGGTAGTTGCGCCTATCCACTTTATCTTGACCGTATTGTTTTGGTCAGTCAGTTTGAAGTTATTGAAAACCGTCCGGTTAGACGTAAGCTCAACAGGGCTATCAACGCCATTCAACGACCTATAGATTTTGCCTTCAAACGGATGCTCATCACTGCCAAGGCCCTGGAAAGACATGCCGTTCTTAGCCGACTCGGTGAGCTTCGCATCGCCCGTGATGATAACCTTGATCTGCGCATCATAGTAAAGCGAAGCGTCGGCGTTAGACAGGACGGCGAACGCCTCCGACGACTTGACATCGAGGCTTCGGATTCCGCTCCCGTCGTCTTTGAGCTCGACGTTTTCCGCACCATTAGCCCTGAGCAGCTCGACAAGCTTATTCAAATCTGTGATCGTCGCACCCGCCTGGGCCGCAGTGTCTTCCGAAGCCTCATCACCAGCATTTTGATCGGCATCATCAGCGGCGGCATCCCCAGCAGTATCATCGCCTTCCGTCTGGTCGCCCGTAGAATCGGAACCCGTAGCACTATCGGAAGTATCGCCCGTTGCAGCGTCGTCCTTCGCAGCACCATCCTCGGCACCGTCACCCGCGGCGCCGATATCACTCGACCCAGACCCATTCGCGGCGTCGCCGTTGGTCTCACCGCTCTCGGCTGCATCCGATGCCTCCGCAGACGCGGCGGCAATCTCGCTCGAAATGTTCTGCCAGCCGGCCGCCACGGCGGCCACCGTGGGCGAGCATGCCTGGAGCACCATGACCACCGTCATGAACTCTGCGAGTATGCGCTTTACCGTTCTCATCGATTCCGTACCTCTTATCCTAAAACTCTGCTGCCAGAGTTATTGAGTCTCCGTCGTACCCGTTTGGGTGGTTCCACTCACGCTAATGCCCAGGTCACCCCAGGAATCGGGCGTTTTGCCGTCCGCTCGATAGAAGTTGACGACCATCGAACCCGGCTCCATGGTGAACGTAGCCTTGTGTTTTTCAACATTCACCGTCGCGCCATGGTTGATCTTGAAGAACGGGTCGATCTCCGCGTTCTCCCCCCACGTGAGCGTGACGTTTGCCGGTGCGCCCGTAACCGTCACGCGGTAGTTGTACGCAGCGTAATCAGCAAACTCGCCAGCCTCATCAACAAGCGCGCCCTCAACCGCAGCGGTTTTGACCTCGGCCCTCTTTGACGGCACGACTTTCGCCGCCAGACAGGTGAGCTCGGTGCCGGGACTCTTGTCCGAAACAACCGTCGCCCTAATCACAAAGTAGGCATGTCCCAACTTGTCCTCAGGGAACGTCACGGTGTAGTCGTGCTTGGTGGGCTGATTCTCCGGAAGTGTGACGCTGCCGCTGGGCTGGGGCGCATAACTCCACGTGGCATCATCGAGCCCATGCCCCTCGACCGTTAAGGTGTACGTCACGTTTTTGTCGTTGCAGAAGTTGCTATTGCTCAGCAAATAGTTGTAGATGCTAAAGGTGAAGCTGCACTGTCCGCCGCTGGGATACACCGTAACGGAGCGCTGGGCACGGTCGAGGTCGTCGTTGCTGGGCGCACTCATATAGCCCGTGAGCAAATCGCTCGCAAACAGGTTCTGCGCGGTGCCCGTTGCGGCGACGGACTTTAGAAATCCGTTGGCGGTGTAGGCGGAATAGGTAAAGTAACCACCCGTCACGAGCGCCACGGCGCAAACAAGTGCGATTGCCGCCACAACCAGCTTATTCTTGACTAGGCTTTTGCCTTTTGCCAGCTGCTCGCGCTCGGCATCCTGCTGCCTCCCTTGCTTCTCCATGTGCGCCCCCTCTCCTACATACCGCTCGTGTTGCGCGCGATCACATAGATCACGTCGGTCTCTTTGGCGCTCTCGTCCCACGAAAGCTTGATGATGAAGTTAAGCGTGTCGTTGCCAGTCGAGCCGTCGAGCGTCTTGGCATTGAGCTCGTCTTTGTTGAACACCTTGAAACGGTAGAGCGGACGCGCGTTGCGTTGGACCTTTTGGTAGTCCTTGAATGTAGGGTCGTTTGCACCGGGGACCGGCTCGGTCTTAATGAGCTTAAAGTCCTTCAGCAGATCCGTTTCAGACATTTTCCAGCTATAGGGCTTGCCGCCCGCAGTGCCGCTCACGTCGGAAGTATCACCTGGGCCCGGATTCTCGGCTTTATACAGCTCGATAGTGAGACCTTCAATGTTGGTCGTATTCGCAAGCTGCAGCTCAAACCCATCGCCGCCCGTCTGCACGCAAAACGGGCGCATGAGCGTCACCGTGTTACCGGTCTTGGTATCGCCGTATTCGGGGTTGTAGCTCAGGTCGATCTGCTCTGTTGCCGTAGCGTTGGGGCCCAGCACTTTGAGCTCCGCCGGCTCCTTGATCTTACCAACGGTGGAGCCGTGATTGGCATCGACAAACCATCCGAGCGTCAATCCCAGCAACACGAGAAGCACGGCCACCAGGCCCATGATGGCAAGGGATTCGCGACGGTGGCCGCTCACCCAAGTCTCGATGCGCTCGATGCGGCCAGCCGGACGCGCCTCGCCGTGCGAGCCGAACCCGTCGTCGCCGGAGTTCACCACTTCTTCGTTGTGCTTGATATCGCCCTGCTCGCGGGCGTTAAGCTGCTCGTCCATTTATTTATCCGCCTCCTTGGCGGTAAAGCGCACGCGAATGTACTTGATATTCTTGCCGATAACCTCGTCGGCGTTGTTGTAATAGCCGGCGCAGGCTTCCACAAATGCAGAGGACATGCCGGCCTTGACAGGCGGAACCTCGCTGGGCGCCTGGCCCGGAACGCTCGTGCTGTCGGCGCGGAAATAGCGCGCGTGGTTATTGTTGATGTCGCCGACGAGGGCAGTGTAACCGGCGTCTGTGCTTGCAAAAAGGTTGCCGCCGTAGCCGGCATTACCCGTGCGAACATAGCTCTTAAACTGCTCCGGCCAAATCCAGTAGAGGGTTTTGGGTACGGTTCTTGTCGTGCTATTTGAGCCCTCAGCGCAAAAGCTCCGCGCCGGGATGGTAAAGCTCTGCGTAATGACGGTGACGCTGGCCCCGTCCTGGGTCACCGTGGTGGTCGTGGGGACCAGCGGATTCGAGTAAAAGCCAGAGTCGTCTTTGCCCTGGAAAACCAGGATATGGCCGCGCACCAGATTTTTAAGCGAGTTGATGATCTCTTCGTTTTTCGATGCGTCCGTAGCGGTGCCGCCCGTGCCCGCAGCGCTCGTCTGGACAGAGATTTCCCAGGTCATTTCCACCGTGATATCACGCAGGTCATTACAGAGCGGCTTGACGTTGAGCTGGAGCTGACCAGCCGACCCCGGAGAGAGACTGCCATCGGCACTCATGTTATTGAGGTTGAAAAGATTGTTCACGGCAAGGCTTGTACTGTCCGACGCGTAGTTGTCCTGGGCGTCGTACTTGCCCGCCGTGCCGCCCTGCGTTCCCGAGAGCACAAACCGCGGACCCTTCGCCCCGATCGTGCTCCCCGTGGCGCTCACTCGGTTATTCGCGGCAAACCAGGCCAGGCATGCAAAGATGGCAACGATGGCGGCCAGCACAAACAGACCGCTCACCAGGAAATCTTTCCAGAAATCCTTGAGGGTCCGCGCGTGCTCGTCGGCAGCTTGGCGGTACTCGGCCACCGTCTTGTGCTGCTGGAGCTCGCTATGTCGGTCCATGCCACTCATCGTTTACGTTTGCCCTGCTAGCGGGCGTGCCATCCTTTCCGCTTGGTCGCGATCAATCCGTTGCTCGTAGGCATAGAATTCAGGCAGAATACAACACCATACGATAAGGTAAAAGAATAGCATTGACCTGCGGTTTGCTCCACAGCGCAAGCCTTAATGATGTCTTAAAGATTACAAGCAGCAGCCTGTCCCGCGCGCCAAGGGCTTGGTGCGAGGGGGACAGGTTAGTTTGCGCCAACGTGGTGCAGGGGAAAGGCTCAGGTGTTGCGTTGAAATCGAAAATCGACCCAGGCTCATCGTTGGCTTAAGGCGCGCATTGTCCGCGGAACGGTTCGCACACCCCTTCGAGCTTTGCCTCATCTTAACCTCATTTTGAGGTTAACAGCACCCTATTTTCAGCATTTGCCCAGTTGTTTGCTTGCCTCATCTTAACCTCATCTTAGCCTCATTTGAGGTGAAGATGAGGTTAAGGGTGCGTTTAAGCCAGTCGAGCACCCTTAACACGCCCTCGTTAGCGCCAGCGGCCTCCCCCCCCCATATGTCAAACCCTTGGTGCAAACAAGCCTGACCCCCTTGCACTGATCCGTAGCACCGGGCAGCGGACACACGGCGTGCTGCCCCTTAACACCCCAACGCGCGCACGGGTATCACGTAGATACCGTCCTCGACCTCGCGGGCGTACTCACCCACCCCCACAATCACGGCCATAAACTCCGGTTCGCGTGTGCGTGAACGGGGATTTCCACAGACCTTCTTGCGAACGCGCTTGAGGCTCTCGACGCCGGCGCTCGCTTTATCTTCACTCACCTTAATCTCAAAGGCGGCCCACCGTCCGTCGGCTAGCTGCACGATAGCATCGCACTCAAGGCCCGAATCGTCGCGATAATAGCGCACGGGCGTGCTATCCAGCAGGTCGAGCGAACGTGCGTAGACCGAAAGGTCGCGTATGACCAAATTCTCAAACACCAGACCAAATGTCTGCCAGTCGGCAAGCAGCGCCTGCAAGGACATACCTAGCAAGGCGCAAGCAAGGCTCGGATCTGCCAGATAGCGCTTGGGCTTGACGGTAAAGCGCCGTTTGTCGCGCGCGGCGGGAACCCAACCGGGGACCTCCTCGAGAATGAACATGCCTTTGAGGGCATCCAGGTACCTACGCACCTTGGTCTCGTCGGCAAACGCTGCGGGTTCCTCCTCGGCACCGAACATATCCATAAGAATCGTTTTATACGTGGTTGCCTGTCCCAGATTGCGCGCGATCGATGCGGAGACTCGACGAGCAATATCGGGGTCGAGACCGACCGCCGGGAAGCTGCTCGAAAATGTGGTGTTGAGATATTCGCGGGCGATGAGCTGGGCGTCAGCCGAAACCATATCGATCGCCTCGGGCCAGCCGCCGCGGCAGGCGGCTTCGACAAGCCCCGGCGTATCGCCATCGCACCGGCAGGGCTCAAAACGATGCTCAAACAAGCCCGCCAGGCTCACCTTGCCGTTGGACTCACCTGTCTCGGCAAACGTCATGGGGTGCATGCGGACGCGGCCGATGCGGCCGGCTCCACTATGCGCGGGCGCCTCCGCCTTTGAGCCAAACGCAGGCGTGGCGGAACCCGTGAGGATATAGGCGCCGCGCGTGCCCCGGGTGCGGTCAACCTCGTGTCTAACGTAGTCCCAAATCTGGGGAACGCGCTGCCACTCATCGATAATATGCGGACGGTCACCCAGCAACATCATCGCCGGGTCGGCACGCGCGAGGTCGAGATTCTCGTCGACATACGAGACGGACGCCCCGTGCTCGAGCGCGGCCCACGTCTTGCCGCACCACTTGGTGCCCGCAATCTCGACCGCGCCAAAGACACGAAGGTAGCGCTCGATTTGCGCATCCACGATACGTGGGATGTATCCGTCCCGATGTAGCCTCTCGCCCGCCATGAGCCACCCCCGCAGATTTCCAGTTCCTGCTTTCTGATTCCTCTATTCCACTGTAGCAAATTCGGATTTTCGGGTGGTTGTGATTCGGATTTTCGTATTTATATAATTCGGATTTTCATGTTCTAAAGATTCGGATTTTCTGAACCCGCTGGTCAGGGACACTCTATTGGCAAAAAGACGGGGAGCACCGATACGGCACTCCCCGCCCACTCAATACGCGATAGCTTTCTTGCTTAGAGCTCGTTGGCCGCGTGATACGCCGTGCGAATGGCGCTCGCAATATCGGCGGTACGCTCGCCCGAGCAGTCGCCCACGCAGGTCACGGGCACCGTCACGCCATCCAGGTCAAACGCGTTGGCCTTGGAGCCCACGGCCATCACCACGTAATCGCAGGCGATCCTCACCGGCTCCTCGGTGCCGTCCTCGGTGGTGTGAATGGCCTCCACGCCCTCGTCGGTAATGGCGGTCAGGCGGGTCTTCACGTGCTGCTCCACGTTGTGCTCGGCAAAGTCGCTCATGATCAGCGGCAGAATGGTCTCGGACTCGCCCGCGGCAATCTTGTCGAGCATCTCGACAATCGCCACCTCGCAGCCGTGCTGCAGCAGGTACTCGGCAGTCTCGGTGCCCACCAGGCCGCCGCCGATGACGGCGACGCGGCCCGTAAGCTCCACCTTGCCGGCCAGCACGTCCCAGCTCGAGACGACCTTCTCCGAGTCGGCGCCCGGAACGGGGATGACCACGTCGTGCGCGCCCACAGCCACAATCGCGGCGTCGGCGGCGTTGAGGTCCTCGGCCGTAGCGGCGTGGTTGAGCTCAACCTTCACGCCCAGGCCGGGCAGAATCTTCTCGTAATACTCGACCGAACGCATGATCTCGTCCTTGCGCGGGGGCGCAGCCGCCAGCACAATCTGGCCGCCCAGATGATCGCTCGCCTCGTAGACGGTCACGTCGTAGCCGCGCTTGGCCGCCACGCGCGCGGCCTCCAGGCCGGCAATACCGCCGCCCACCACGGCGATCTTCTTGTCGCCCTCGCCCGGCTTAATGGCGATGGTCGCCTCGTCGCCGTTCTCGGCGTTGAGCACGCACGAGATGTACTTGCGGTTTTGAATCGCGTCGACGCAGCCCTTGTTGCAGTTGAGGCACTCGCGGATGGGCTCACCCGTGGCGGCCTTCAGCGCAATGTCGGGGTCGCACATGAGCGAGCGGCCATAGGCGATGATGTCGGCCGAGCCGTCTTCCAGAATCTTCTCACCGGCCTCGACCGAGACAACACGGCCGACGGTGGCCACCGGCACGGAGACCAGGGCCTTGACGCGCTCGGCCACGGGCAGCGTCCAGTTGTAGGGCATGGCGCCCATGGGCGGAATGGTGTCGCCCATGTTGCCGGTGTGGTTGGCCTGCGCAACCTGGATCATATCGATGCCCGCGCCCTCGAGCAGCTTGGCAAACTCGCAGGCCTCGTCGGGCTGCAGGCCGCCCTTGCCGCGCGGCGTGCCGTCGGGGTTCTCCATGATCACGGGGAGCTTGTACTCCACCATCAGCTGCGGCGCGGCCTCCTTAATGGCAGCGACGACCTCGAGCGCGTAGCGGACGCGGTTCTCGAACGAGCCGCCGTACTCATCGGTGCGCTGGTTGAGGATGGCCGAGCACAGCGAACCCACCAGGCGGTCGCCGTGGACCTCGATGGCGTCGATCCCGGCCTGCTGTGCGCGAGCGGCCGAGGCGGCGATGGCTTCCTTGATCTGGGCGAGCTGCTCCACGCTGGCCTCGTTCACAAAGTGCTGCATGTCGTGGTGCAGCTTGGCGTAGGCCTGCTTGCGGATCTCGTTGGACTCGGCCATCTTGGCGGCAAAGGTCTCCTCGTCGCCGGCGGCCTTTGCCTCCTGAGCAGCTTTCGCAGCGGCCATGGAGCCCATGACCATGCGGCCGACGCCGGGCACGTCGTACTCGGGGTGGAACAGCTGCAGGGCGATCTTGGCGCCGTGCTTGTGGACGGCGTCGGCCAGCGCCTTAAACGTGGGGATCTGAGCGTCGGTCGCCAGCTTGGGCGTGGGGCTTGCGGTCATAACGGGAGCGACGTCGCCGATGACGATGTAGCTCACGCCGCCACGGGCCAGGCGCTCGTAAAAAGCCAGGCTGCGCTCGCCGATGGAACCGTCGCGCTCCTCGTAGCCGGTGGTTAGCGGCGGGAACATAATGCGGTTCTTGAGCTCAAGGGGGCCAACCGTAATGGGCTGGAGCAGCTTGGATGCAGGTGCGGTCATGGACATTCCTCTCTTGTAGGCGCGGCGGCGATGGTGCCGCGTAGTTGTCTAGAGGATATGGCATGGGAGCACAGTGGTGCAACGGAAATCGGCAGACAGCAGGTAGCGGCAGGTGGATGGGGCGGGGCGGCCCGTCGGTTTGTCTCGATCTGTAACAGTTACTCGGCAAAATCCATCCCTCGTGTTACAGATTTAGACAAACCGTCCAGGCGGGGACTCAACATCTCGATCTGTAACACCTAGCCGCCCAAATCGGGTCTAGATGTTACAGATCGAGATTTTGTTTGAGAGGCTGAGAATTGGACCGAAAAACACGGTCCCGGAATAACAAAAAAGCTCGCCGGCTAGGCCGACGAGCTGCAAGTTCTTGGTCGCGGGGGCAGGATTTGAACCTACGACCTCCGGGTTATGAGCCCGGCGAGCTACCAGACTGCTCCACCCCGCAATGTCTGGGCGCCTCATGTGCGCAAGAAAGAATATTACGTGGGAGTTCGGTAAACGGCAAGGAAAATCTCGTAGAGCATAATTCCTTCATATTTAAACCTCTCAGCCCTTATCACCGTAAACGAATCACAGCCGAGCGCCGTCGATGGCACGTATACAATGGTGCGCGTCCTTTTATGCCGACACCGGGAGTAGACATGCTGCTCGCTATCGATATGGGAAACACGCAGACGGCCATGGGCCTGTTTGACGGAGACGAGCTGGTGCAGTCGTGGCGCATGCCCACCGACCGCTCCTATACCGCCGACGAGATCCACGTGCGCCTGATGGGTTTCTTTAAGATGTACGGCCTCTCGCTCGATGCGGTCGATGCGATCGCCTTTGCGGGCGTGGTGCCGCAGCTCTCGCGCGAGTGGCACGCCGTGGCCGACCGCATCGCGGCGGATGCCATCGTCATCGGGCCGCAGACGGCTGCCGTGACCAAGCTGCGCGCGGCGCGCCCCCAAGCCGTAGGTGCCGACCGCGTCGCCAACGCCGTTGCGGCCGAGACTTTCTACGGCGCGCCGGCAATCGTGGTGGACTTTGGCACCGCGACCAATATCGACGTCATCGATGAGGACGGTTATTACATTGGCGGGGCGATTGCGCCGGGCATCCGCATCTCCATGGACGCGCTTGCCGCCCGTGCCGCCAAGCTCGCCAGCGTGCCGCTCGAGGCGCCCGAACACGCCATCGGTCGCGACACCGAAGAGTGCATCAAGGTCGGCGCCGTGATGGGCGCCGCCGCCATGGCCGAGGGCCTGGTCACGCGCATGAAGCGCGAGCTGGGCCGCGAGGATGCCACCGTTATCGCCACGGGCGGTCTCGCCGGCATTGTCGCCGATTCGACCGATGCCTTCGACGTGGTCGACGGGCAACTCACCATCAAGGGCATCTGCGAAATCTACCGCCGCATGCAGGAGCTGGGATAGAGTAAACGCCAGGTCGCAGCAACCAGCCGCCAATCCTATTCCTCAAAATCGAAAATTTTTCAGTTTTGAGGAATAGGATTTTTTTGCTAAGCCTCGCCGCACAACCACCTCGCCAGGTCCACGATCTGCACCCCATCGCGATCCGTGGCCTCGTGATGCGTGCGGGCAAGAATCATCTTGGGATACGCATCGCCAATGCTCAGCAGTGGCGAAATCTCGCGTTCAAACGTCTTATCCGAGCTGATGTCGTCGCTCACCTGAATGTAGAGCTTCTCGCTTCGCTTGATTGCTACAAAGTCTATTTCCTTTTTATAGAGCACACCGACGTATACCTCGTATCCGCGGCGCAGCAGCTCGATGGCCACCATGTTCTCGTATACGCGTCCCCAATCCATATCACGTGTACCAAGCAGTGCGTATTTGAACGCGTGGTCTGCCAGGTAATACTTCTCGCCGCTCTTAAGGTATTTTTTGCCGCGAATGTCGTACCGACGAACTTTATAGAAGGCAAACGCATCGCACAGGTACCCCATGTACGTGCCGACCGTCTTGTTCGTAATCTTTAGCCCATCCGCATTCAAAACATCTGTAATGTTGCGTGCCGACGTTATATTGGAGACGTTGTCCATCATGTAATCGGCAATGCGCAGCAGTGCCGATTCGTTTCTCACGTTATGCCGCTGCACGATATCCCTCACGATGAGCGTTTTGAAGACATTGGAGAGATATTGGTAGCGCTGCTCCTGCAGTGGATAAGGGTAAGAGCCGGACATACCGCCGGTTCTCGCGTACTCATCGAAGTCGCGATCGACCTCGCCCTCGTCACTATAGAGGCGATACTCCTCAAACGAGAATGGGAAAACCTCGATCTCGAACGTGCGCCCCGTAAAGAGCGTCGACAGATCGCTCGACAGCAAAAAGGCGTTCGATCCGGTGATGAAGATGTCGTACTGCTCGGATGCATGGAGGCTGTTGATCGCGCGTTCAAAGCCGTCGCACATCTGAACCTCGTCGATAAGCAGGGAGTTTTGCTTGTCGGACACTCGATGCTCTTTCACATAGGCGAGCAGGGCATGATATTCGAGCAGGCCCTCGAACTCGTCGAGGTTGTAATTGATATGGATGACATTCGAATTGGACAGATTTGCCTCCACGTAATCGCGGAGGGCCTCGAGCAATTTTGACTTACCGCTACGGCGAATGCCCGTTATGACCTTGATGTCCGGTACGCCAATAAGGCTCGTCAACGTGTCCATATATGACGTTCTATTGATGAGTTTCATTGGTGCCTCCCTGTGGTCTTCTATCGCTATTCCTCAAAAACGAAAATTATTCAGTTTTGAGGAATAGACTCTGCAACGAGTATACCTCGTTAAAGGCCGAGCTGGCTTAATTCTATTCCTCAAAATCGAAAGATTTTCAGTTTTGAGGAATAGGGCGCTGGCAACCCATTCCCCAGATAGGCGAAACCCTCCCCGGCACAGGCCGAGGAGGGTCTTGTTGTCATTGTTGTCTTTGGACGCGAACGCCCCGCGCTACAGACCGCGAATGCGCACGGCCTCGGGCGGAAACTCCTGCTCGCCGGCATCGGTCTTGATGGTCGCGCGGCCCCAGATGTCCAGGCCCGCAAACACACCGACCGCAAGCGGCAAACCGTTGGGCGACACCGCCGCAACCTGACGACCCAGCAGCGGCACCATATCGAAGTACTCACCCAGCACCGGAGCCAGCGGGCCGGCAGCGCCCTGTGGTGTGTTGGCGGCAACCGCCCAGGTGTCCACGCGGGTCAGCACGGCGGTGGCCAATGCCTCGACCAGCACCTCGTCGGCCATATCCACGCCAAGCTCGCCCAGCGCCGCACGTTCAATATCAACCGTCACCGCGGCAAACATGCCCGCAGCACCGGCACCGCCGTTCACGGCAACACGCGCGAGTGACGTCTCAAACGCAGGCGCACCGCACACGATGTCACTCGGCCACTGGATACCCACCTTACCGGCAAGGCCCAGGCCCGGCGTCGACGTCGTGCCCACGAGCGCGTCCATCATGCCCATCGCGGCCACAAACGGAAGACCGTGGAAGGCGTGCATGTTCACGTCGGGGCGAACGACCAGCGAAAACGTCAGCGAAGCATCGCCCGCGCTCCACGCGCACCAGCCCGCGGACACGCCCTCGCGGCCCGCGTCACGCGCCGCGTCGAGCTCGGTGCCGGCGGCAACAGCATTCATCTCGATCATCTACATGCGCCCCAATTCGCCCACGATATGGCCCACGCGGTCCTCGGGCCCCTTGACCTCGACGCCGTTGTAGCGGAAGAACCGCGCCGGATCGTGCATCAGATCCTCGAGCGGCACCAGCACAAAGTCGCGCTCGCCGATCAGCGGATGCGGCAGGCGCAGCTTTTTGCCCCCGTGGGTCTCGCCGTCCATCCACAGCAGATCCAGGTCGATGGTGCGCGGGCCGTTGGCCTTGGCCTTTTTGGAGCGGTCGCGGCCCAGCTCGGCCTCGATCTTCATGAGCTCGTCGAGCAGCACCAACGGCGCCAGCTCGGTCTTGATCTCGATGACGGCGTTGGCAAACGCGTCCTGACGCGTCTCGTAGGCCGGCTCGCTCTCGTAGATCTTGGAGGAGTTGGACACGCAGGTGAGTGGAATCTCGGCGATCATGTCGCGTGCGGCGCGGATGTTGTCACAGCGATGCCCCAGGTTGGAGCCCACGGCCACAAACGCGCGGCGCGGCTGCGGCTTGGCAACCGCCCAGTAGCCGTTCAGGAACTGCGCAAAACCCGCGGCGTCGTGCACGCGCACGATGTTGGCACCGGCCTGGATGGCGCCCAGGCACACGCCAAACGTAGCGGCATCGCGCTCGGCGGCCTCGGTCACGCCCGAGACGGCGCCCACAAAGCGCTTGCGCGATACGGCGCACATGAGCGGATAGCCCAGTGACGCCATCTTGGCAGTCTCGCGCTGGATGACGATGTCCTCGTTAGCCGACTTACCAAAGCCCGGGCCAGGATCGATGCAGATGCGGTCGCGCGACACGCCGGCGTGGATGAGCGTGCGGGCCTGGTCGGACAGAAAGCCCATAACGCGGCGCATGATGGGCGCCGAATCGGGCAGGGTGAAGCGGCGGAGCTGAGAGGTGGGCACGTAGGCCTCCTCGCGGCGGGCGCTGCGGCGCATCATGGCCGCCAGGTGATCATTGGGCTCCGATGCGGCCTCGGTGGCTGCGGGCGCGGCCTCGGGCGCGGGCGCGACGGTCTCGGCGGCAGCAGCCTGCTCGGCGGCAGGCGTCTCCTGCTCGCTTGCAGGCTCGGTCGCGGGCTCAGGTTCGCCAAACGGCAACGAGGGCTGCACCACGCCACCCGGAAGCTTGGCCTCCGGCTTAGGCTCGCCCAGCAACTTGCCGCGACGGCGACGGGCTGGCTTCTCGGCCTCGCGCGCGGCCTCGGCGGCCGCTTCGCGTGCCTTCTCGGCAACAAACGCCGCAGCCGAGGTATCAAGCTGCACCGTCGCGTGCGTACGAGCAGGGGCGGCGACCTCGCCGGCGTGCATCACGATAACGCCGCAGGCGCTCGTCTTAACAAACTCGACCATCTTGGGGTCGGTGAAGCCCGTCACGTCGTTGACAATAGAGGCGCCGCAGCGCACGGCCGCCTTGGCAACCGCCACGTGGCGCGTGTCAATCGAGACGATGGCACCCTCTTTGGCCAGCGCGCGCACCACGGGCAGCACGCGGCGAGCCTCCTCGTCGGGGTTGACCGGGGTAAAACCAGGGCGCGTGGACTCGCCGCCCACGTCGATGATGTCGGCGCCGGCGTCGAGTATCGCCAGGCCGTACTCGATTGCGGCATCCGGGTCGAAGTGCTCCCCGCCGTCGCTAAACGAATCGGGCGTCACGTTGAGGACGCCCATGATGCGCGGACGGTCAAAGCTGAGCTCGTACTTTCCGCACCGCCATGTCTTGCTATCGTTCGCCATGAACATCCTCCTCAAATGCCCGCGCCGCCGCGCTCGGGCGCAGGCGGCGGGGTCGCTTTGCAATCAGTCTTTCTATTGTATCCGCGCACACGGGCTAGAACGCAAACGCGGCCGCGATGTCGCAAGAAATCAGCAGGTCGGCATTTGCATCTTGATCGGTGGGAGCTAGATTGCAAATGGCCAGCGTATCGCCGGTAAAGTAGCGCGTAAGGCCCGCCGCCGGATACACCACGAGCGAGGTCCCGCCCACAATGAGGGCATCGGCCGCGGCGATGGCGGCAACGGCGCCGGTCAGCACATGCTCGTCGAGCGGCTCTTCGTATAGCACCACATCGGGCTTGATGCGACCACCGCACGCGGGGCACACGGGCACGCCCGCGGCGTCCTCGTGCTCGCGCGAGCAAATCCACTCGGCGCTATAGACCGCTCCGCACGACTGGCAAATGTTGCGATGGACCGATCCGTGCAACTCAAACACGCGCTGCGAGCCCGCCATCTGATGCAAGCCGTCGATGTTTTGCGTCACCACGGCATCAAGCTTGCCGACGCGCTCCAGCTCGGCCAGCTTGGTGTGGCAGCGGTTGGGCTTAGCGTTAAGCGCGATCATCTTGGTTCGGTAAAAGTCGAAGAACTCCGCCGGATGTGTCTCGTAAAAGCTGTGCGACAGCATGGTCTCGGGCGGATAGGCAAACTGCTGGTGATACAGGCCGTCCACGCTGCGAAAATCGGGAATGCCGCTTGCCGTGGAAACACCCGCGCCGCCAAAGAAGACCACGCGCTTGTGGGTATCAAAAAGCTCCGCCAGCGCGGCGGAGGCCTGCTTGGGATCCGATATTGCCTGCGTCATATGAGCCCTCCGTCCTTGTTGATCGGGGCGACTGCGATTGCGCCGTCGTCCGCGGGGCCCGCCCCGCCCCTGTTGCGCTAATCTTAAGCCTGCCAACCCCGTCGAAAGGACACCATGCCTCAGACTTACACTTTCGCCTCGTGGAACGTCAACGGCCTGCGCGCCGTGCTCAAAAAGGACCCGAGCTTTATCCAGATCGCGCAAGAACTCGACGTCGATATCCTGGCGCTGCAAGAGACCAAGCTGCAAGAAGGCCAGGTCGATATTGACCTGCCCGGCTATCACCAAACCTGGAGCTACGCCGAGCGTAAAGGCTATTCGGGCACTGCGGTCTTTAGCCGCCAGGAACCGCTGCGCGTGCTGCACGCCGACGCGCTGCTACCCTACGCCGACGAAGGCGAGGCTGCCGAGCTCGTTGCCCAAGCCGCGACCGAGGGCCGCGTCTGCGCGCTGGAGTTCGACAAATTCTGGTTTGTCGACGTCTATACGCCCAACGCCCAAAATGAGCTCGCGCGCATCGATGTGCGCATGGCCTGGGACGATGCCTACCGCGGCTTTTTGAACGCACTCGAGCGCGAGACCGGCAAACCCGTCGTGACCTGCGGCGACTTTAACGTGGCGCACGAGGAAATCGACCTTAAGAACCCCAAGTCCAACCGCGGCAACGCCGGCTTTTCGGACGAAGAACGCGGCAAGTTTACCGAGCTGCTCAACGCCGGCTTTACCGATACCTGGCGCACGGCAAACCCCGACGTCGAGGGCGTCTACAGCTGGTGGAGCTATCGCTTTAATGCCCGCAAGAACAACGCAGGCTGGCGCATCGACTACTTCCTGGTAAGCGACGCAATCGCCGACAACGTACGCGACACCGGCATCCGCAGCGACATCTTTGGCAGCGACCACTGCCCCGTCACCCTCACGCTAGAGCCCTAGCCCCAACTGATCCCCTGGGGACGGAGGAAAACGGATCATTTTGGGCCTCGTGAGGGTATCCGTGTGACCCATCCGCCACGAAACACGCCCATCTACTACGTTTAAGCCACCACCCTCAACCACAGCGAACAACGCCAAAAGAAAACCGCAGGTAGAAAGCCTGCGGTTTTTCATAAAACGCGAACATTGTCGGGGGCATCAAGCTAAACGTAGTAGATGGGCCAGTTTCGTGGCAAGCGCCGTCAACTGATTCCCTGGGGACATCTGGGGACGGAAGAAAATGGATCAATTTGGCTCTCTGAGGGCCACGATGCCCGTCATCTCAGCCGGCCATTCCAAAACTTTGCCGGTTTACGGGGCTGAATCGCGAACCCCTAACCATACGCAATTCCGAGATAATAAAATCGCAGGTAGACGGTGTGCCCTATTTCGAAAAATGCTGGTATGGTCGGCCCGCGCTAATCTAGCCCCGTAAACCGGCATAGTTTTGAAATGGCACTTCGGCAGTATTGATTCCCGCCCCGGCGTAACCAACCCTACAGCCCGTATTTCACGACGACTCGGTTGATGCGGCGACACCAAGGCTTGTACAGGGCGACCAAAAACACGCAGGTCGCAAGGCCGTGCGTGATATCGAACGGTACGGCGGTGGCAAGACGCGCCATGGCACCCGCCCACGTGAGCGGCTGTACAAACCCAATGATGTCATACGCGTTGATCACAACGCCGTACAGCAAACCCGAAGCAAAGCCGTAGATCAACAGCGCCGGCATACGCACGGTGCCATCGGCGCGATCAAAAGCGCCGGCATGCGCCAACGCACCGCCAACGTATCCCACGAGCCCCCAGGCATACATCTGCCACGGCGTCCACATGCCCTGTCCAAAAAAGAAATTGCTGGTCAGCGCCGCCAGCGCGCCAACCATAAAACCATTGCGGCAACCAAGCGTCGCCCCCGCGATAATGGCGATGGCGCTCACCGGTTTAAAGTCGGGAATGGGGCCAAACAGAATGCGCCCCGCCGCAGCCAACGCCGCCAGAACCAGCGTTGGCACAATCTGGCGTAAGCCCGGGCGCGACGCCTCGTAGCCCGCAAAGAACAGCGCGAGCACCAGCGCCACCACGACAAGCATGGCAAGCGCCGCCTGTTCAACGCCCGCCAGCAACGCCGCAGCCATCACGGCTGGCACCGCCAGCAGCAGCGGTATCTCCAGTTTTGCGAGCAGGCGCGCGACGCGATAATCCGTCATCCCATCACGCCCTATAAAACACGTTGTCGGCAAAGAAGTCGGTCGGCGGCTCCATGCAGGCGATCTCGCCATCAAACATCATGGAAATGTCATCGGCAACCTGCTCGGCAAAGTCTAGGTCGTGCGTCGCCATGACGACGGTGCCGCCAGCCTGCGCATGGTCGCGCAGGGCGCGGGCGATGATGCGGCGGCTGGCCAGGTCCAAACCCTTGGTGGGCTCATCGAGCAATAGCAGTTCGGGGCCGATCAACAGCAGCTTTGCCAACGCAAGCAGCTGACGCTGTCCGCCCGAAAGGTCATAGGGGTGGCGCTCCCCCAAGTCCGCGAGCCCCAGACTCGCCGCGCGCTCCCGCGCCATAGCCTCGTCGTACCCGCAGGCCGAAGCCCATTCCATCAGCTCGTCGCGCACCGTCTCGGCAACCAGCAGGGCCTTGGGGTTCTGCGGCAGCAGCGCAGCCGAGGCCGCCCCGCGCACCATACGACCACGTTGCAGCTTGGCAGTCTTGGCCAGCACCGAAAGCATCGTCGACTTACCGCATCCGTTGCCGCCCACGATCGCATGCACCGCACCGGCCGAAAACGCCACGTCGAGCCCGCGCAGCACCCAACCGCCCGCGCGATCGTAGCGAAACCAGCTCCCTGCCAGGGTGGTAGCCGACCCGCCGTACATTTTTTGGAGTATTCTGCTCCCATCCGTGCGCGGGAAGGCTTCCGAGCCGTTCTCGAGCGACGTTTGCGCCACAAATTCGGACGATTTGTCCAATTTCGAACTTTTTTTCGCGCTCGATACGTCCCCGGGCGGCTCCAGAGAGCCCAAATTGTCCTCACGCCTGCTGAATACTCCGTTTTTTGCACATCGGACGGCACCCCACCCCAACATGTCGTCGGAAAACAGTGATTCTCGGCGTCCCAAAGAAGCCATATCCGCCACCTCGCGCACGCGACCGTCCTCAATCCGGTACGCACACGTCGCATACTCGAGCATTGGGCGCGGTTGATGCGTAGCCACAACAACCGTGCAGCCCAACTCACGGTTCACGCGAAACAGCGCGTGCAGAAAATTCTTCTCGGCAACGGGATCGAGCTGAGACGTGGGCTCGTCGAGTAGCAGCACACGCGGACGCAGCGCCAGGACGGCGGCAAGCGACAGCAGCTGCTTGCGGCCGCCCGAAAGCGTATCGGTATCGCGATGAAGCCAGTCCTCCAGACCAAAGAAATAGCTGGTCTCAGCTACGCGACGGCGCATCTCATCACGTGCTAGCCCCAAGTTTTCCAGGCCAAACGCCATCTCGTGCCACACGGTTTCGCACACGATCTGGTTCTCGGGATCCTGGAACACATAGCCCACGCGCTCCGCGGACGCCCGGACGTCCATGTCGGCAACGTTCTCGCCCAGCACGCGCGTATCGCCAGTGCGCTCGCCCGCCGGAGCGATCTCGGGCTTGAGCAGCGACAGCAGCGTCGACTTACCCGAACCGGTACCGCCAACAAGCAGCGCAAATGCACCTTGGGGAACACGCCAATCAAGCCCCTCGAGCACCGGTGCCTCGGCCCCGGGATAGGCAAAACCAAGGCCCTGCACCTCAATCGCCGGAATATCCGGGCCGCACGCCGCGCCCGACACCGGGCCCCTATCCAACCGAGCCATCAGCCAAACCTCTTCTCATCAATCGCGTGCAACGCGCAAGGCAGCATCATCCAGGCAGCGTACACGACATAGCCCAGCCACGGCGCCGGCACCGAGAGCTGCGGATAAAACGAATACTGCGTCGTCGCGGTCCACGCCACCGCCACCGCGGCAGCACCAAACAGTGCGAGCCCGGCCAGCGCGGCAACGTCGCTGCGCCCCAGTCGATACCGCGCATACGTCGTACGACGCGTCGCGGCACCCCACCCGCGCGAGCGCATCGCGTCCGCGCGCTCCAGCGAATCTTCCATGCCCCAGCCCATCAACACGCTCGACGCCCGCAGGCGCGAGCGTACGGGGTCGGCCGGCGCGCGGCCCGGCACATCAATCGCATCCTGCACCGCCAGCACCGTACGACCGCGGCGCAAAAACTGCGGGATAAGCCTCATGCACATCGAGATCATGAGCGCAATCACCGGTGCGGTATTACCCAGCAGCGCGAGCACCTTATCGTATTCGAGCATCGACGCCGCCGCCTCAAACCACAGCACGCTCGCCACAAACAGCCCGCCCATGCACAGACCGTATACCATGCTCTCCAGATACACTGCGCGCATACCAATACGGAACAGCTCCGTCGAGCCCGAGGCGCTAAACAGCGGATTGAGCACCGCAACGATCAAAATCACCGGCAGCTGCCAGCGGAGTGCGCCCAGCGTGCGGGCAGCCCCACGCGTCGCAAATCCATACGCCAGCCCGCCCGCAAGCGACAGCGCGATCAGCACCGGTTGCATCGAGAACATGGTGAGCCCCAGCGTCAGCACCATGTAGAGGGCCGGCACAGCCGGATGCGACATCGAGAATGCCGCGACGGGCTCGCCGCCAAACTCCTCTTGTATGTTGTCCACGGGCACCCCCGTCCCCTCGCTCAAACGACAGCTCCGCAGCACCGCCAACGCCGCACGCAAGCAGCACAAACGCCACGCCGGCGGCGCAAGCCTCAACCGCCGCAAACCAATCGCTACGCGCTCAACATATGCCTGCGGTATCATATTGCGCCGTGTATCGTTTCCAAACACACGTCTCTATAACGTAACAGGAGATCACATGGACGCAACCGCAATTATCCTCGCCGCCGGCGAGGGCACCCGCATGAAGTCGAACCACTGCAAGGTTTCGCACAAGATCCTGGGCAAGCCCATGGTCCAGTGGATCGTCGACGCTACCATCAAGGCCGGCTGCAGCCGCGTCGTGGTCGTCATCGGCAGCCACGCCGACGAGATGCGCGCCCTCATCGACGGCGCCTACGCCACCAGTGCCACCAAGGTCGAGTGCGTTGAGCAGACCGAGCGCCTGGGCACCGGTCATGCCGTGAAGGTCGCGCTCGAGGCCTGTGGCATCACGCAAGGCCCCGTCGTCGTGCTCAACGGCGACCTGCCGCTCATCACCGCCGACACCGTCGCCAAGTTCGCGCAAACCGTCGCCACCGGCGAGCTCGCCTGCACCGTCATGACCATGACCCCGCCCGATCCTTTCGGATACGGCCGCATCAAGCTGGGCGCCGATGGTCAGATCGAGCGCATCATCGAGCAGAAGGACTGCACGCCCGAGCAGGCCGCCACACTGCTGGAGTGCAACGCCGGCTGCTACGCCTTCGACGGCGCGCAGCTCGCCGCCCACATCGACGAGATCGGCAACGACAACGCGCAGTCCGAGTACTATCTGCCCGACATGCTCGAGATCCTCAAGGGCCACGGCCAGGCAGTCTCCATCTTCCACTGCGACGACTACCGCGACGGCCTGGGCGTCAACAGCCGCATCCAGCTCGCACAGCTTACCGCCATCGCGCGCGACCGCATCAACGAGCACTGGATGGCCGAGGGCGTTACCTTCATCGACCCCACGCAGGCCTGGATCGGCCCTGATGCCACCATCGGCCGCGACACCGTCGTCTGGCCGCAGACGCACCTGATCGGCCACGTCACCGTGGGCGAGGAGTGCCAGCTCGGCCCCAACAGCCGCCTCACCGACACCACCGTCGGCAGCGGCTGCACCATCGATGAGACCATCGCCATCGACGCCGTCATCGAGAACGGCGTCGACTGCGGCCCGCGCGCCTACCTGCGCCCGGGCACCCACATGCTCGACGGCTCCAAGGCCGGCACGCACGTGGAGATCAAGAAGTCCACGATCGGCGAGGGCTCCAAGGTGCCGCACCTGTCCTACATCGGTGACACGACCATGGGCTCCGGCGTCAACGTGGGTGCCGGCTCCATCACCTGCAACTACGACGGCGTGCACAAGCACAAGACCGTCATCGGCAAGGATGCCTTCATCGGTTCCGACACCATGATGGTCGCGCCCGCCCAGATCGGCGACGGCGCGCTCGTGGCCGCCGGCTCCGTCATCACCGAGCCGGTCCCGGCAGACGCGCTCGGACTGGGCCGCGCCCGTCAGGTAAATATTGAGGGCTGGGCCGCCGATTATCGCCGCCGTCTGCACGAGGACGACGAGGTATAACGTTTTACCAAGCATCTAAGGAGCTGTTCCCATGGGGACGGCTCCTTTTTCTATGCTGACCTGCGCGGCCGGATGAGTGGTCGGTTCGTGTCCGTTGACGGTAAAGACGTTATCAAGACTCGATAAACCCCGCCGCGCGGTTACAATGCAACAAGGCATCTATATGGCATTCGATATAAAGGAGAAGGGTAATGCCGATTAATGATCCCGAGAAGTCGGAGAATATGCGCAAGTCCATCCGCGTGTATTCCGGTTCCTCCAACCGTCCCCTCGCTCAGAAGATTGCTGAGTACCTTGGGGTCGAGCTTTCGGGCCTTACGCTAAAGCAGTTCGCCAATGGTGAGATTTACGCCCGCTACGACGAGACCGTCCGCGGCGCCGACGTCTTCCTGATTCAGTCCGTGGCCGGCGGCAACGTCAACGACATGCTCATGGAGCTGCTCATCGCCACCGACGCTGCCAAGCGCGCATCCGCCCGCTCCATCACCGCCGTTATCACCCACTACGGCTATGCCCGCCAGGACCGCAAGGCCGGCCCGCGCGAGCCCATCACCGCCCGCCTCGTCGCCAACCTGCTCGAGCGCGCCGGCGTCAACCGCATCATCACCCTCGACCTGCACCAGGGTCAGATCCAGGGCTTCTTCGATATCCCGGTTAACCACCTGTCCGCACTGCCGCTGTTTGGCCAGTACTACAACGACATGCACTTCGACACCGACAACCTGGTTGTCGTCTCCCCCGACGTGGGTCGCGCCAAGGCCGCCAAGAAGCTGTCCGACATGCTCGGCTGCGACCTGGCCATCGCCCACAAGGGCCGTCCGCGCCACAACGCCGCCGAGGTCATGGGCATCATCGGTGACATCAAGGGCAAGACCTGCATCATCAACGACGACATGATCGACACCGCTGGCACCCTGTGCGCCAACGTCAAGGAGCTCAAGGCTATGGGCGCCGGCGACATCTACGTCTGCGCCACCCACGGCATCTTCTCCGGTCCGGCCATCGAGCGCCTGAACGATGCCCCCATCGTCGAGTGCGTCGTCACCGACGCCATCCCCGTCGAGGTCGGCGGCAAGATCAAGACCATCTCGGTCGCCGAGGAGTTCGCTCAGGCCATCTCCGCCGTTTACCACGAGGAGCCCGTCTCCACGCTCGTCGGCGGCGACTTCGCACTGTAATCCAACGCGCATCGCATCATCTTTGATGCTTTTAAAGGGTCGGAAGCTCGCTTCCGACCCTTTTTCTATCCCTCGCCAACCTTCCCTGGACAATTAGTTCAGATACGTATTTTTTTAAAGCCCCAAAGGGCCGTTCGGAGCGTTCTGAGCTCCCCGGCGGATGCCATGCCGCCCAATGCTCATCGTTTTCGAGTACAACCGCCGCATATTTACCCTCAAATCGCCCTCGAAGCCCCTTAGAAACGCCTCGAACGCCCGCCGCCTTATACGTATCTGAACTAACTGTCCAGTAGCTATCGTCAACCTTCGCGGCAGAGCTCAATTTCCTGCAATCCCCTCAACCGATTCCACCGATTTCATAACACCCAGCCGTTCATGGCGCGCAGCGCCCCGCTGAGCGAAAAGAACGGTATGGCGGTCGCATTCTGCCGCCAACTTAGTACGTTATAGCTATGACGACCGTGATTTCACATCTCTCCGCCCTCCGCGCAATTCGTCGCGCACGACGGGCGTACTCTGCCCTACCCTGGGACTCCGTTGATAGTGAACAGCAAGCACAGGCCTTGGCTAGCTGCATTCCCAATAATGACGCGATAGACTTTGGCGCACTTTCGATACTCGATGCCTGGAATGAAGCTGATTCCGAACTGCTCGATCTTCTCGTTTCAGACGAAGACAACAGACGCCCCGACAAGCGACTTCTTCAGCATATTCTCTCCGCTCCGCTTCCTGAAGGTGCAATTATGCACGTCGAGGCCGACATCTACGCAACGTCTCCTGCCATGACAGCCATGCTTTGTTCCAAAAATGAATCAGTCGCCAAAACCTTGATGCTTCTCATGGAACTGCTCGGAACCTACTCCCTTCCTCCCGGGGCAACATACCCCATTGCCTATGACGACATCTGGCCCAAGGGCGATGGCTACGAAGCGATGGACGACCTCGATTGCCGGGGCGACCAGTCGGCGGCCGAACAGCAGACCGAAACCCGCTACGAACAGGCGCACTACAAATGCGAGCCTGCCACAACCATAAATGAGCTCGAAGCAGTCGCACAGTTTGCCAAAAGTAGCTCCTACGCCTCGTTTCGCACGGCAGTCAATCTCGCCCGACCCGGATCTGCATCCCCAGCCGAATCCCTAATGTTTGCCGTTCTCGGAGCGCCCATGCGCTTTGGCGGATTCGGATGTTGCAGCCTGCCCATGGGAGGCCTGCTACTCAACCATCGAATCGACTTCGACACTCTTGCGGTCAACATGTCCTCCGGCATCCCCTATGCCATCTGCGACTTATATTGCCCAGCTGCAGGAGTCGACAACGAATACAACGGAATTGGGCATGAGCTTCAAAATGCTCGCATCCACGATGGCAATCGCAACAATGGCCTTAAAGCCATGGGTATCCACGTCCTGGTTATCAATCGCGACCAAATGAAAGACCTTGTTGCGCTCGAAGCCTTCGCCCAGACGATGCATCGACTTACTGGGGTTCGGTTCCGCTATCGCATCAAGGGTTATCGCAAACGTCAGGCCGCTTGGCTCAACGCTCTGCGGGCCGGAATCGGCCTCGCGCCGGTCTAAACGGCGAATCACCCGTGCGCCGTCGAGCAGGGCTGGACAGTTAGTTCAAATACGTATAAATGGACACATTGAATTAGACTGTTTTGCAGTTATCTCTATACCATTCGCCCTATTTGAAGGCAGGGTAGACTTCAAAACAGCGTCATATGGACCAATTAAAGCTCCAAAACAACGTATCGGCATCGAATTAAGTACTTCGAGTCCTCAGAACTTATACGTATCTGAACTACCTGTCCACCTCGGATTTTGACGGCCGTCCAAACGCCCCCAAACAACCTCAATTGCCCTCCATTTGACAGCGGCAACAGGGTCGCTCACCATAGCAGGCGACAAATCAACGAAAGGATGAACATGGCAGCTGCACAGCCGCTTAAGATTCGCATGGTTGCCGGGCTTGGCAACCCGGGCGAGGAATATGCCGAGACCCGCCACAACGCCGGCTTTAAGGCGATTGACGAGCTGGCCCGTCAGGCCGGCGTCACGTACTGGAAAAACCAGGCCGGCGCCGAGGTCGCGCTCATCAATATCAACGATGCCGAGGAAGAGGGCGGCAAGCGCCAAATTGTGCTGGTCAAGCCGCAGTCGTACATGAACACCTCGGGCGGCCCCATCTCCAAGCTCTGCCACGAATACAAGATCAAGGCCGAGGAGCTGCTCGTCATCCACGACGAGCTCGACATTCCCGCCGGTGACGTGCGCGTCAAGGTGGGCGGAGGCCATGCCGGTCACAACGGCCTGCGCTCCATCATCGACAAGATGGGCAGCCGCGACTTTAGCCGCATCCGCACCGGCATCGGCAACCCTCCCGGCAAGATGGCCGTGGCCGACTACGTGCTCAAGCAGCTGCGCGCCCGCGAGGCCGAGGATTTCCAGGACACCTGCGCCCGCGCGGCCGACGCCGCCGGCCTCGCCATCGTGCACGGCGTGGTCTATGCCCGCGACCATGTCAACGGTGCCGCCTCCGCCAACGGCAAGCACTAAAACCTACCATTTAGGGACAGGTTTCTTTTGGCAGGTTTTATCTGCGGAAACGCCACAGTGGCGGCTCCGCAATAAACCCTGCGCCGCCATACATATGCAATGCCTCAAAAGGAGCCGGCCTCACCAAAGCGCGAAGCCGGCTCCTTTTGCCGTTTTGCCTGATAAAACCGACCAAAATAAACCTGTCCCTTTTTGGCAGGCCAGACGGGATAAACCCTTTTCCCACCTGCCGAAGATACACGTAAGTGACATGCCCATGAGGGTATAATTTGCACCGTATGTCTGCACAACGCCTGTGCGCGTACGGTTTTATTCGGGCTGCCGTCCATTTCCGTGGAGGCACGGTTCGGCCGCCCTAACAAGAGAGGGGTTCTATGTATAAGATCCTGGAGAAGACGCAGTTCTCGGAGAAGGTGTTCAAGTTCCGCATCGAGGCGCCCGCAATCGCCAAGCATGCGCACGCTGGACAGTTCCTCATGGTTCGCGCCAACGAGACGGGCGAGCGCGTCCCGTTTACCCTAGCTGGCTGGAACGGTGACGAGGGCTGGGTCGAGTTCATCTTCATGGTGATCGGCAAGACCACCGAGATGCTGTCCACCTACGAGGCCGGCGAGTCGCTGCGCGACGTCGTGGGCCCGCTGGGCGTTCCCACCGAGATGGCCGAGGGCCCCTGCGCCGTCATTGGCGGCGGCGTCGGCCTGGCAATTGCCTTCCCGGTCGCCAAGCACCTGGTCGAGACCGGCCACGAGGTGCACGCCATCATGGGCGCCCGCACCAAGGACCTCCTGCTCATGGAGGACCAGTTCCGCGAGCTCCTCGACGAGGACCACATCCACATCACCACCGACGACGGCTCCTACGGCGAGCAGGGCGTTGTCACCGCTCCGCTGGAGCGTCTGCTGCAGGACAAGGCCGTGAGCCAGGTCTTCTGCGTCGGCCCCGTTCCGATGATGAAGTTCTCGACCCTCACCACCCAGAAGTACGACACCCCCATCACCGCGTCGCTCAACCCCATCATGGTTGACGGCACCGGCATGTGCGGCTGCTGCCGCGTCGAGGTGGGCGGCGTGACCAAGTTCGCTTGCGTCGACGGCCCCGACTTCGATGCCACCCTGGTCGACTGGGATGACCTTCGTGCCCGCCAGGCCGCTTACCGTTCCGAAGAGGGCGAGTCCCTCAAGGCCTATGAGGAAAAGAGCTGCGCATGCCACTAGTTAACGGTCGTTTCGTTGCCGATATGAAGTCGCCCCGCACCCCCGATAACGAGGAGCCGGCTGCCGAGCGCGCCTGCGACTTCCGCCCCGTCGACAAGGGCTTCACCGAGGAGATGGCGCTGGCCGAGGCCGAGCGCTGCCTCAACTGCAAGAAGCCGTTCTGTGTTGAGGGCTGCCCCGTCAACATCAACATCCCCCGCTTTATCGAGCAGATCCGCGCGAAGGACTTCGGCGGCGCCCTCGATACCATCCGCGAGGACTCCATGCTTCCCGCCATCTGCGGCCGCGTCTGCCCGCAGGAGAACCAGTGCGAGGGCAAGTGCATCCGCGGCAAGAAGTCCGAGCCCGTGGCCATCGGCCAGCTCGAGCGCTTCCTGGGTGACCGCCCCGAGCTCGCCTCCACGCCCAAGATGGCCCCCAAGAACGGCAAGAAGGTCGCCGTCGTCGGCTCCGGCCCGTCCGGCATCACCTGCGCCGGCGAGCTCGCCCGCAACGGCTTTGACGTCACCGTCTTCGAGGCATTCTTCACCGGCGGCGGCGTGCTGGTCTACGGCATCCCCGAGTTCCGTCTGCCCAAGGCAGTCGTCAAGCGCGAGATCGACGGCCTGGAGGACATGGGCGTCAAGTTTGAGTACAACTCCGTCGTGGGCAACATGGCCACGGCCGAGGAGCTGTTCGAGCAGGGCTTCGACGCCATCTACGTGGCAACCGGCGCCGGCCTGCCCAAGTTCCTCAACGTCCCCGGCGAGAACCTGCCCAACGTCTTCTTCGCTAACGAGTACCTCACCCGCGTGAACCTGATGAAGGCCAACAAGTTCCCCGAGTACGACACCCCCACCAAGCACGGCAAGAACGTCGTCGTCTTTGGTGGCGGCAACGTGGCTATGGACGCCGTCCGTACCGCCAAGCGCCTGGGCGCCGAGCACGCCATCATCGCCTACCGCCGTACCGAGGACGAGATGCCCTGCCGTCGCGCCGAGCTGCACCATGCTAAGGCCGAGGGCGTCGAGGTTCTGCCGCTCGTCTCCCCGCTCGAGTTTGTCGCTGGCGAGGACGGCTCCGTGTGCGCTGTCAAGGTCCAGAAGATGGAGCTCGGCGAGCCTGACGAGTCCGGCCGTCGTCGCCCGGTGCCCATCGAGGGCGCCATCGAGGAGATCCCCTGCGACGTCGCGATCTCGGCTATCGGCACCAACGCCAACCCCTTCGCAAAGAAGATCGGCGGCAAGATGGAGCTCAACAAGTGGGGCTACATCGTCGCCGACGAGGAGACCGGCCAGACCACCGATCCCCGCATCTGGGCCGGCGGCGACATCGTCACCGGTGCCGCTACGGTCATTCTGGCGATGGGCGCCGGCAAGAAGGCCGCCGCTTCCATCACCAAGAGCCTGCTGGGCGAGTAATCACCTGTAGTGCTAGCCATCAAACGGCAAAGCCCCCGTCGAGCACACGCCCGGCGGGGACTTTTTCTATGCCGGCCGCCCAAACCACCACGATGGGGCAGACACCTTTGTGGTGGTTTGGGACTTGCCCGGTCGTTTTGTCTCAATCTGTAACAGCTGGAGTCCGTTGAGCCCTGCAGTTGTTACAGATCGAGATATTGTGCCGGCCGCCCACGCCGCATCTCAATCTGTAACAGTTAGAGGCCAAATATGCCGCCTGGTGTTACAGATCAAGACGTTGGGCTGACGGCCGAACGGTTCATCTAAATCTGTAACAGTTAGAGCCATTTTCGCTGGCTTGGTGTTACAGATCGAGACTATGCAAAAGCCGAGGATAGGCACTGCCGCCAAGGCCTTTCCCTCGGCCTAAAGCAAAACCACCACAAAGGTGCCTGTCCCCTTTGTGGTGGTTTTGGTCGGTTAAGCTTCGAGCTGCGCTACCTTGTAGCGGTAGGCAGCGGCGATAACGTCTTTGCAGCCTTCGCGCCCCAGCTTGGCGCGGTTGACGACGATATCCTTACCGCTCGTCATCTTCCACTTGCCGGCGCTGTAGCGCTTATAGAACGCCTCGCGCGCCTTCTGCTGCTGTTTGACCAGCTTGGCGCCCTTCTTTTTGTTAAGACCACGCTTCTTGCGTACGATCTCAACGCGGTCCTCAAAGGGTGCGGTCACGAGCACGGCAATGTGGTTGGGGTTGTTACGAAGCAGATAATCGGACAGGCGGCCTTCGATAATGCAGCTCTCGGTCTCGCCCAAATCCAAAATCACCTGGCTCATCTTTTGGAACAGCTTGTCCGAGTACGAACGCGCATCGTAGCGGTCGGGCAGAAACGCCATGTTCTCCACAGCCAGACGCTCGTCATAGGCGGCCATCTTATCGAGCGACTCGCCCGCGCGCAGCGATGCGCGCACCAGCAGCTCGTTATCGTACAGCGGAATCCCCAGCTCGTTGGCGAGGATGCGTCCGATCTCGTGGCCCTCGGCACCAAAATCGCGCGCGATGGTAATGACCACAGGATTCTTCTTATTCTCCAGATCGCTCATCGCGATTCCTTTCTCTATGTGACAAAGGGACTGTCCCTTTGTCACATTATGCGGCTACCACACGACGCTGGTAAGCTCGGACTAGTAGCGAGATACCAAAGTTGAGCACAAAGTACATCGCAAACACCAGGCCGTAGAGCATAAGCACCTGCGACAAGTCGATCGCATGGGCCATCACGACGTTTGCCGTGTACATGAGCTCGGCCACGTTAATACCCGAAAGATACGAGCTGTCCTTGATGACGGTCGTGCACTGGCTAAACAGCGCCGGAATGATTGTCTTAAACGTCTGAGGCAGAATGATGTAGCGCATGGTGGCAAAGAAGCCGAAGCCCTGGCTCTGCGCCGCCTCAAACTGGCCGCGCGGAATCGAGTTGAGGCCGCCGCGCACAATCTCGGCCATAACGGCGCTGGTAAACAGCGTAAAGGCGATGGTCGAAATCACAATGTCCAAACCCTGCACCGTAAAGTAGATAAACAGAATCCACAGCAGGTTCGGCGTGCAACGGAACAGCTCGATATAGGCGCTCACCAAAATACGGAACGGGCGAGGCGCATAGCTTTTAACGAGCGCCAGCACCGTGCCAAAGATGAGCGAGAAAAAGATCGACAGCGCCGAGATCTCGATTGTCTTAACAAAGCCGCCCCAAATGTAGAGCAGGTTGGTCGCGTTGAAGATTTCCATGCGCTAGGCCTCCTCTACGTTGTCGAGCCCCAGCTCGGCCAGGCTCACGCCGCGCGGACGCTCCTTGGAGCGGCGCTCGAGCCACTGCACCAGCATGGCGAGCGGAAAGCAGATGATGAAATACATAAGGCAGCAGACGATGTATCCCTGCAGGTAGCCGTACAGACTCACAAAGTTGTCGGAACGGTACATAAGGTCGCCGCCCGCCACGAGCGCCAGCACCGACGTGTTCTTGACCAGGTTGAGTGCCTGGTTGCACAGCGGCGGCAAAATGATCTTGAACGTCTGGGGCAGCACGATGTACCAGTAGGCCTGCGCACGGGTGAAGCCCTGGCTCTGGGCCGCCTCCATCTGACCGCGCGGAACCGCCTCGATACCAGTGCGGATGACCTCCGAAATGTAGGCCGCGTGATACAGACCCACGCCCAAGAAGCCCAGCACGAACGGCGCGATGCGCACCGGCTGGTCGGCACCGGTTATGGCCTGCAAAAACTGCGGACCGGCCATGTACATAAAGAGCACCTGTACGGGCAACGGGGTGTTCTGGTAAAACTCCACGTACACGCGGCTGATGGCGCGCAGCACGCGCGAACGGGTGGTCGAGAACACGCCCAGCAGCGTGCCCAGCACCAGCGACAGCAGCAGGCCGGCAACGACCACCTGCAGCGTCACGCCAAAGCCCTCCCAGAAGGGCCCCATGTTTTGAAATGTCGTCGACCAACGGTCGGCGTCAAATAATCCTTCGAGCATTTGATTCCTTCCTTGGACGATGTGCCTATACAAGACCCCAGGTCTTGACCTCTTGGTCGAGCCAGCCGTCGGCCAGGCGATCGCAAATCACCTGATCGACCACGGCCGAAAGGTCGCAGCCCTTCTTGGTCGCCACGCCGTAGCCCTGCTCGCCAAACTTGACCTCGGGTTGCAGCAGCTCAACGGTCTCGTTCATGTATCCGGCCAGCGTGGAGCGGTCCATGGCAAAGACGTCGATATTGCCGGCGTCGAGCGAACTCTTGATGATGGGGTAGCCGCTAAAGGCCCTAAACTCGGGCTTGCAGCTAAAGCCGTTGTCCTTGATCATCTGCTCGATCAGGCCCTGCGTGGTGGCGCCCTGGCTCACGCCAATGACCTTGCCGTTCAGGTCTTCAATCGAGGTGAAGCCCGAACGCTTCTTGACCATGAGTCCCACGTAGTCGGTACGGTACGGCGTCGAGAAATCCCAGCTCTTCTTGCGCTCGTCGGTGATGGTATAGGTCGCCGCGACCACGTCGAGTTGGCCATTATCGATCAGCGGGCCGCGCGTCTTGGGCGTTACGTCGGTAAACTCGACAAGCTCCTGGGCGCGGGCCTCCTTGTAGCTCACGCCAAAGACGGCAGCGGCGATCTGGTAGCACAAATCGACTTCCATGCCCTCAAAGCGGCCCTTGGCGGTGTCGTAATAACCGTAGCCGGGAACGTCCTTCTTAACGCCGGCATTCAGATGGCCACGCGACTTGATGGCCGCAAGCTTGGACCCCTTGTCGGAGCCCTCGCCGCTGGTGGAGTTGCCGCAACCGGTAAGCGCGGTCCCCGTCAGCGCAAGCATGCCGGCGCCCGCCAGCTGCAAAAAGTGACGGCGCGACACGGCCGCCCTCGTCATATCCGTCATGTCCATCACCGCGCCTAGTGCAGAATCTTGGACAGGAACTCGCGGCAGCGCGGGTTCTCGGGGTTATCGAAGAAGTGCTCGGGCGTGCCCTCCTCCAGAATGCGGCCGTCCTCCATAAAGATGACGCGGTCGGCCACCTGGCGCGCAAAGCCCATCTCGTGCGTCACGCAGATCATGGTGATATCCTCCTGCGCAAGCTCGATCATAACGTCCAGGACTTCCTGGACCATCTCGGGGTCGAGCGCCGAGGTCGGTTCGTCAAACAGGATAATAGGCTGCTTGGTGCACAGGGCACGGGCGATGGCGATGCGCTGCTGCTGACCGCCCGAGAGATTCTGCGGATACTCGCCGGCCTTATGCGCCATGCCGACGCGCTTGAGCGCGGCGATGGCGATCTCGGTCGCCTCCTCCTTGCTCTTCTTTTGCAGCTTGATGGGCGCGAGCGTCAGGTTGCCCAGCACCGTCATGTTGGGATACAGGTTGAACTGCTGAAACACCATGGAACTATACTTGCGAGCCATCTCCAGGTGGTTCTTTTTGGTGAGCGGCGTACCGTCGATGATGACCTCACCCGACGTAGGCTCCTCAAGATAATCGACGCAGCGGATGAGCGTCGACTTACCCGAACCAGAGGGCCCGATCATTACGAGCTTCTCGCCGCGCTTGACGGTGAGGTTGATATCTTTGAGCACATGCAGGTCGCCAAAGTACTTGTTGAGATGCTTGATCTCGATCATGTCTGCCATGAATGTCCCTTCCCTGCGCTTACACGAATTGCACTATTGTACGGAAAGAACCACGTTTCCGCAGCCCACACTGCATTCCCGTAAAGAACCCGCAATCTTCCACCCACTCATTGGCGTTCATTGGGGACAGACTTAAATGAGTACCCGCTCGTTGGGTACTCATTTAAGTCTGTCCCCAATGAGTGCCCTTCAGCTGCCATCAAAAAAGGGGCGCGACCACGTGGTCGGCGCCCCTCGCTATCAGCTATGTGTCGATCGGCCCTTAGGCAAGCTTGGCACCGACGATCTTTGCCGCCGCAGGCTTGTCGAAGTTGCCGCCGGTGGCTTTGCCGAGCGCCCCCATGACCTGGCCCATCTGCTTCTTGGACGTGGCGCCCAGCTCGGCGATGACCTGCTCGATCAGAGCCTCGAGCTCCTTGCCCGAAACCTGCGCGGGCAGCAGGCTCTCCAGAATCTTGACCTGCTCGGTCAGGTTGTCGGTACGCTCCTGGTCGGTGCCGGCCTTGATGGACATCTCCAGCGTCTCGCTCGTCTGCTTAATCAGACGCTTGATCATGCTGTTGACGTCTTCCTCGGTCACATCGCGACGCTCGTTGACCTCGATGTTCTTCACTTCGGCCTTAACCTGGCGAATGATGGACAGGCGAACCTTATCCTTGGCCTTCATGGCGGCGATCATTTCCTGCTGCAGCTCTTCGTTGGTCATCTGCAAATCCTCCTCAATAGCGCGGGCGGCACTCGCACGAGCACCGTCCCATGATTACTCAGTCGTCGACGAATCGTCGGTCGAGCTCTTGGTAACGCCCTTCAGGCTCACGTTGTAGGGCACATCCTTGGGCATGGGGTTGACGGTAATGTCGGCGTCCTTCTTGTACTGCTCCAGCCACTCGCTGTACGCAGTGCTCTCTGCCTGCGTCTTCACCACGTTGGAAACGTACTTTTTGATGGCCTTGGGCACCTGGTTGATGTCATCAACCTGGTTATCAACGTGGAAGTAGTCGGTGCATTTGATGATGTGGTAGCCGTACGTCGACTCGACCACGTCGCTCACATCGCCCTTGTTGAGCCCCTCGAGCGCCGTCTGGTAGCTGTCGACGAAGGTGGTGAGCTTATCCCAACCCACATCGCCCTTCTTCTCCTTGGAGCCGGTGTCGTCGGAGTACTGCTCCACGGCGTCCTCAAAGCTCAGCTCGCCGGAGTTGATCTTGTCCAGGCACTCCTGCGCCTTGGCCTTGGCGGCGGCCTTGTCCTCGTCAGATGCGTCGGAATCAACCTTGATCAGGATGTTCGACGAGCGGCGGGCATCGTTGTAGTTAGACAGGTTCTCGTTGATGTAATCGACGATCTCGCTGTCCTTGGGCTTGCTGGTGGGCGCCACGGCGTCCTTAAGCTTTTGCTGTGCCAGGTTCTCCTTGAGCGAGTCTTTGTAGGTGTCCTCGGTATAGCCGTAGGTCTTAAGGGTCTTCTTAAAGGCCTTGGCGCCGCCGGCGCTCTTGCAGGCGTCCTTCCAGGCCTTCTCGACCTCCTCGTCCGAGACGGTCACGCCGTTTTCCTTCTGCGCTTGCTGAAGCAGAATCTGCTGCGTGTAGGAGTCGATGAGCTGCTTGCGATATTTTTTGGGCGTGAGGTCGTTGTCGACCAGATACTGCGCCCAGTCCTTGTCCTTGGTGTAGCCGTAGGACGTGCGCATGCTCATGATCTGCTTGGTCACGGTGTCCTCGGTGAGGTTGGTGCCGTTGATAGTGGCAGCCACACCGCCGGTAAGCTTGTAGCCCGAGGTATCCTCTGCCTGCGACATAAGGCCGGAGCATGCCATGGCCGAGACGGAAAGCAGCATCGCCAGCACGCCGATGACCACCAGAACGATCTTGACGGTCTTAGACACGTACGTCTTGCGCTGCTTCTTACGAGAGCTCGACGCGGCGCGGGCCTGCTGCTCGGGCGTCGGTACGGCCTCGGAGTTCTTTTTCTTGTTTGCCATAGTTGGCCTTTCGCATCACGAATCGAACAAACGCCATTGTGTCACAACGCAGCCCCCGCGACAAAGGGGCAACCCTGGCACTTGGGGACGTTCCTTTTCTGCCGGCAGTTAGGGACAGTCCCCAAGTGCCGGCTTTAAAAGTGGCGGCGGATGGCGTCGACCATGCCTTGGGGCGTGGTCTGGCCGAGCACATCGGCTGCGACGTCCGCGTCCATAAAGATATTCATGAGCGCTTGCAGGGCCTCGACCTGGCCGCCCGGCTCGGCAATGCCCAAATTGATGACGATCTGCGCCGGCACAGGGGCACCCATGCCCGCCATAGCATTGAATGTCACGGGCGTGGCCGGCTTCACCACCGCGATGTAGGGCTTAGCCACAAACCCCGGATCGGTATGCGGGATGGCAATGTTGGCCGCCGGCATGGCAAGCCCCGTGGGATAGGCATCCTCGCGCGTGCGGACGGCGTCGAGCCAACCGGTGCCAATGTAGCCGCGTGGGGCAAGTTCGCCTTCGAGTCGCGCAAACACCTCGGCGGGCGTCGCGCACTCCCAATCAAAAAACACCAGCTCAGGCGTAAACAGTGCTTCGTTATCCGCCATACCGTCCTCCAAAGTTGCATGAGGGCCACAATGCTCAATATGATAGCGAAACGGGGTATGCAAGGTCAGCCGAGGATCCCGATGAGCTCGAGTGCGCGCGCGGGCGTCAAGCATACCTCGGGCATCGTCTCCAACATGCGTCGGTCGCTCGTGACTACGTAGTCAACATCCGCCGTATCGCCCGAGGCGATAATGAGATTGTCCTCGAGGTCCGGCATGCGCTTGCCAAGCATGCGCGCCATCTCGCACTCCGCCATCGAAAGCGGGGAAGCCGTTGCCACCTGCATCATATGCTCGACGCATGCCCATGCAGCCGGACCGAACGAAGCGTTAATCCCATTCACATTCCGTCGAGCTAGACGCCGAGGCAAGATGTAGAACACGTCCTTTGCCGTCGTTGGCGCGTACAGAAGGTCGATCTTTCCCGCTTCGGCCAGTTCAACCAATCTTCTCACGTTGTCGAATGCGCCCTCTTGCAGGTAGTAATCAAGCCAAACATTCGTGTCCACCAAGAGCCGCTTTGCCTCAATCATCGGCAATTCGCCTCTATGTCGGCAATCATCGCGTCATACATATCATCGCGTACGGCATCCCAGTTGTCCGCCGATGATTCGCCTGGCGCAAAATCTGAGAAGCTCAACCCCAATGAGGAAAAAGCCAGACCACACCCCTGTTCGGCAAGACTCTTCGCACGGGGCGTCTCGCACTTATCCGTCACCATAAATCCCGGCAACGTTTGATGCTCGGCAAGATAGGTCCAAAGCGCACGAATGGCGTCACTCGGCCCCAGCCCATTACGAGTCAGGACCGCATCGCCACCGGCCTTGAGCATAGGGTCGATTCGTGTGTTGAGCTGCACCGTTGCTGTACCCATAGCGGCTCCTCTCTACTTGCTAGCAGTATAGCAAGTAGAGTAGACCACACAAAAGGGCCCCGCCCGCGCACGGACAGGGCCCTATCAGATTTTCTAGATCGCTTACGTCCCAAAGAACGCTCAATGAGCCCTCTTACACACGACTAGCGTGCCGGATCAATTGCGACCTTGCCGCTCTCCAGCACGTGGACGCGACCGTCGGCGAGCATCTGCACGACCTCGGGATACAGCACATGCTCGATCGCATGGATGTGCTCCTCGAGCATGTCGACATCCCAGCCTTCCTCGACAGCCAGCGCGCGCTGGGCGATGATGGGGCCGTTGTCGTAGATCTCGTTGGCAAAGTGCACGGTCACACCGGTCACCTTAACGCCGCGGACAAAGGCATCGTCGATCGCATGCGCGCCGGTAAAGCTCGGCAGCAGCGCCGGATGCAGATTAACCACGCGATTGGGGAACGCCGCCAGCAGCGGCGTGTGCACCATGCGCATGTAGCCGGCCATCACCACGTATTCGCAGCCGCGCTCGAGCAGCTCGTGCGCGATGATCCCGTCAGCCGCGATGGGGTCGGCATAGACATCCTTGGACAGCGTGAGCGTCTGGATGCCCGCACGCTCGGCGCGCTGCAAGCCCTTGGCCGAAGGACGGCTCGACACTACAAGCTCAATCGAGGCGTTGAGCTTGCCGGCGGCGATAAGGTCGATCAGCGCCTGTAGGTTGGTGCCCGAACCGCTGATAAGCACGCCAATCTTGAGCGGCTCGGCCGTATCGGTGCCGGTCGGACGGGTGTAGGGCACAAAGCCCAGGCCCTCGGCAGCAGCCATCTGCTCGCTAGCGCTCATCGGAGTACACGACCTTACCGGAACCCTCGACGCACTCGCCCACGCGGAACGGCTTCTCGCCCAGCGCGACCAGGGCCTCGGTCACGGCAGCCTCGTCCTCGGGGGCGACAATCAGGCACAGGCCGACGCCCATGTTGAAGGTCTTGCATGCCTCGTTGGGCGCAAGCTCGGCCTGGCGCGACACATAGGTGATGACGGGCGGAACGTCCCAGCCCATCTCGGCACCGTTGCGGGTGACCACAGCGTCGACGTCGTCGGCAAGCGCGCGGTTGAGGTTCTCGGTAATACCGCCGCCGGTGATGTGGGCAATGGCATGAACGTTGGCGCCACCGCGCAGCAGCTCAAGGATCGGCTTGACGTAGATGCGCGTGGGGGCCAGTAGAGCGTCTGCCAGCGATGCACCGCCGAGCTCCTCGAGCGGGCGGCTCAGCTCCTCGGCCTTAGCGGCGGCCTCGGGCGTGCCCGGCTTGATGCCGTCGACGCCGATGACCTTGCGCACGAGCGAGTAGCCGTTAGAGTGCACGCCGGTGGAAGGCAGGCCCAGAATCACGTCGCCGGGGCGAACGTTCGCGGGGTCGAGCATCTTGGGACGATCGACAACACCCACGGTAAAGCCAGCGAGGTCGTAATCGGCGGGGGCCATGACGCCCGGGTGCTCGGCCATCTCGCCGCCCACGAGCGCGCAGCCCGCGAGCTTGCAGCCGTCGGCCACACCCTTGATGATCTTTGCCATGTGCTCGGCCTCAATGTGACCGATGGCAACGTAATCCAGGAAGAACAGCGGCTCGGCGCCCGAAGCCAAAATGTCATTGACGCACATGGCGACCAAGTCCTGGCCCACCGTCTCGTGACGGTCCATGATCTGGGCGAGCACGAGCTTGGTGCCCACGCCGTCGGTGCCGCTAATCAGGATCGGGTCTTCCAGATCCTTAAGCGCGGCGGCCGAGAACAGGCCGCCAAAGCCACCGATGCCGCCGATGACCTCGGGGCGGTTGGTGTCCTTGACCATCTGCTTAATAGCGTCGACGGCGCGGCCGCCCTCGGCGGTATCGACGCCGGCGTCCTCGTACGTCACATGCTTGCTGTCGCTCATCTGAGCCTTCCTCTCCCACTACCGTCTGACGAGCAGGCGCCAAACGGTGCTCATAGTTGCGCCATTTCGGCGCGCGCCATAACAGCACGCGCCGTCATATCAACAAAACAGCAGGTAAAACCTACCAAAATAAACCTGTCCCTACATGGCAGGTTTTAGGCCTCGCCGTGCTCCTCTTCCCAGCTGCGGTCGACATATTTCTCGACCACGGCGTCGTCGTCAAAGTGCAGCGGCTTGTCCAGGTTGCGGGGCTTAAAGCCCTCCATGAACTTGTCACGGCCAAAGCTCTCGGGAATCGCCACGGGATAGCGGCCGGTAAAGCACGCGTCGCAGTAGCCGCCCTTGGGCATGACCTTCAGCAGGCCCTCGACCGAAAGGAAGGCCAGCGAATCGGCGCCAATGTACTCGCAGATCTCATCGACCGTCTTGTTGGCGCTGATGAGCTGCGACTGCACGTCGGTATCGATACCGTAGAAGCACGGCCAGATGACCTCGGGCGAGTTGATGCGAATGTGAATCTCCTTGGCGCCGGCGTTGCGCAGCATCTTTACGAGCTGCACCATGGTGGTGCCGCGCACAATGGAGTCGTCGATGACGACCAGGCGCTTGCCCTCGATGTTGTCGCGCAGCGGGTTGAGTTTCATACGCACGCCCATGGCACGCAGCTCCTGCGTAGGCTCGATAAACGTACGGCCCACGTAGCGGTTCTTGATAAGGCCCTCACCAAAGGGAATGCCACTCTCGTGCGAATAGCCCTCCGCGGGCGGCAGGCCGGAGTCGGGCACGCCGATGACCAGGTCGGCCTCGACGGGCTCCTCATGTGCCAGCTGACGACCCATGTCATAACGGCAGGCGTAGACGCTCTTGCCGTTCATGATGGAATCGGGGCGAGCGAAGTAGACCTGCTCAAAGATGCAGTTAGCAGGCTCCTCGGCGGCAGGCACGCCCTGCTCGGACACAAGGCCCTCGGCGCTGATGCGCAAAATCTCGCCGGGACGGACGTCGCGGACGTACTCGGCACCCACAATGTCGAGCGCACAAGTCTCGGAGGCGACGACCCAGCCGCCGGCGCGGGTGACATGGGTGGCAACGTCAACCGTCGCGGCGCCGTCCTGCGACGGCAGCTGCGAAACGGATGCGGTATCGGCCTGGTCCAGGCCCTCGTCCACCAGCTTGCCCAACACCAGTGGGCGAATGCCATGCGGATCGCGGAAGGCGTAGAGCGCCTGCTCGTTGATGAGCGTCATGGCATAACCGCCACGCACGAGCTCCATGGTCTTGCGAATGCCCTCGCGCAGGTGACCCGTACGCTGGGTAAAGTAGCCGATGAGCTTGGTCGCGACCTCGGAATCCGAATTGGAGAGGAACGGCACGCCCAGCTCGATCAGCTGGCGGCGCAGCTCGTCGGTGTTGACGAGGGTACCGTTGTGCGCGAGCGCGATAATGACGCTATTGATGGTAGAGAGGTGCGGCTGAGAGGCTTCCCAGCTCTTGGCGCCGGCGGTGCCGTAGCGCACATGACCCACGGCCAGCTGACCGGAGAGCGTCGACAGGTCGGCATTGGAGAACACGCGGTCGAGCAGGCCCAGATCCTTGCGGACCATAACCGTACCGCCGTCACCCACGGCGATTCCCGCCGATTCTTGGCCACGGTGCTGCAGTGCACGCAGGCCAAAGTACGTCAGTCGAGCCACGTCGCGATCGGGCGCCCAGACACCAAAAACGCCGCATTCCTCATGCAGCTGGTCGGAGTCCGGATCATACGTCGACATGGCGTTCACCTGTCCCGCGGCACGCTCGGCCGCGCGGATGGTTTCTTGAGACATGGCATCCCCTCAGAGCCTCGTATTTTGGCGTTACCCGCCTTATTATACGCACGGTGCGACGCGCTCCCCAGCGCATGAGCAGCGCTTTTTAAAAGCCCACCGAGCTAATAATCCGTTTTGCGGCCAAACATTTTATCGGTCTGTCCAGCGCAAGCGCCCGCGCCCCCAGATGGCCGCCGCGTCCGCCGTTGGGGATTACAAAGTTGCAATTGGGACGTTCGTCCTGTCTTTTGGCAGGTCGGCGGCGTATCCTTATAACCGACAACAAAGCGAGAAAGGTTCTGTATGGATCGAAACGAACTCGACCCCAGCGTCCCCAGCGCCACGGAGGTCAAGAAGATCCCCCTCATCATTAAGGTGTACGCCGTCCTGTGCATCCTATCCGGCGTGGGCACACTCCCGTCGGTCGCTGCCTTTATGTGGCAGGTCATCACCGCGCTCATCAACGGCAACGCCGCCGAAAAGCTCGGCGACAATATGCTGGTCTCGGTTGGACTCATCGTCGCCGGCATCATGCTCTCTGCGGCAAGTGCCGTCATCCTGATCATCTTTGGCCTGGACCTTATCAAAAACCAGCGCCGCAACGCCGCCCGCCTGTCCTACATCCTTATTGCATTCACCGTCGTCGAGCTTTTGGTCGACGTGATGCTCCAGGGCATCGGGCCCTTCCTGCTGCGTCCTGCGATCCAGCTCGGCATCCTCGTTGCACTTTCGGCAACCGTCGACCCCACGCTGCGCCAGGAGCGCGAACTGCAGCGCCGCCTGCAGGAGATGCTCGACCGTGACGCCGCGGCGGAGGGCATGCTCGGCCGCGATGAAACCGGCGAGGGCTACATCAAGCTCAACTACTTCAACCTGTTCTGGGTATTCTTCGTCTGCTGCGTGCTCGGCCTGATCGCCGAGGACATCTGGCATATGACAGTCGACGACCCGGGCGTCTACCAGAACCGCGCCGGCATGCTGTTTGGTCCCTTCAGCCCCATCTATGGCTTTGGCGCCGTACTCATGACCATGGTGCTCAACCGCTTCTATAAAAAGAACCCCATCATCATTTTCCTGGTAAGCGCTGTGCTCGGCGCGAGCTTTGAGGTGTTCGTGGGCTGGTTTATGCAGACCTCATTTGGCGTGGTCTCGTGGAGCTACTCGCACATGAAGCTGTTCGGCATGCCCGACCCACTCGCCGTCCTTACGGGCGGACGCACCTGCACGGGCTTTGCCTGCCTGTGGGGCCTGGGTGGCCTTATCTGGATCAAGCTGCTGTTGCCGAGGCTGCTCAAGCTCATCAACATGATTCCGTGGAAGAGCCGCTACTCGGCTACCGTCATCTTTACCGTCATTATGCTGGTCGACGGCGTCATGACGCTGCAGTCGCTCGACTACTGGTACCAGCGCGTCAACGGCACGGAGCCGGATATTCCCGTCGCGCAGTTCTACGGCAAGTATTTCGATAACGAGTACATGGAAAACCGTTTCCAGAGTATGACCATGAGTCCCAAGGATGCCACCCGCGTGTAGTGTCCAACACCGGCTCAAATCATCCCCATGCATAAGAAAGCCCGCTGGCAGTTCATCCTGAGCTGCCAGCGGGCCCATGCTTCCTATCGATGGCTTGCGACGGTCGGAGCCTATGCCTCGCGCTCGACCTCGCTCACACACTCATTTTTGATGGTACCGACGAGCGCCTGCAGCGCATCGACCACGTGCGGGCGAATGTCCCCGCCAATGAGCACAAGCATGATGTCGTCGCCCACGGTAAGCTCGCCGCTCGCCAGCCACACGCGCACATAGCCAATACCCGGCATCGCGCGCGTTGCCTCGATAGCGGCCTGCACCTTTTCGGCATCGAAGCCAAACACCATGCCGCCCACCCTGTGTCCAGGCGCCACGCCATCGGTCTCGATGCCGCGTGCCTCGGATTTGGGCGTTGCGCGCACCACGCCATTGTGTGTCAGGTACATGCCGCAGCCAGCCGCCGAAGCATCGGCCTTAGCTTCGCGCAGCCACGAATCGACCGAAGGCATCGATTTGCCACTTTCAAGCATCATTTCTCCCTTACCGTCCCAAATTAGCTACTCTCGAACAACTTATTCCTCGACCGGCGTGAGCACCATGACGGCGCGTGTGTTGCTCAGCGACAGCGAACGACAGGTCACAAGCGTTACAACCTTAGTTGCCGAAGCGGCACGATCGGTAGCATCACTCGCCACGGCGGAAGCGCCGTCGAGCATCTCGGACAGGTAGTTCTTGAGTCCGTCGTCGCCCTCAAAATTGGTCGTGCGCGCCTTGGCATACGTGTCCTCGACCACCTTGGTCGCCAGCGGACGCAGCTTATACGTCGCATCGCGCGTGATGTAGTACACAAACTCGATGCTATCGAACGTCGCCTGATCAGTGGTGTCCGAAATCACGTTGAACATCGATCCGTCGTTCATATGGTGGCCGTAGATCGTGGTCTGCTGGTCGACCATTCCCGGCGCGGTGTCATCGCTATCCAGGAAAATGGCACCGGACGCGTTAGCCGTTCCGTCGAACAGCGTGTTGAGGTATTTGGAGTTGTTGTTGGTCTGCACCACGGGATAGTTGATGTTGGTTCCCGGCACGTAAATCCAACCCACAATCTCGGGGTTCGTCTGAGCAAGTGCATCAAAGTCGATAATCGGCACGCCGCTGGCGTCCTTATCGCTTACATATTGCTTCTCGATTTTCTGATACGAATCGCTCGCCTGCTTATAGCCAATCTGGGCATTGATAAAGATGGCAGCGGCGGCAACAATCAGACCGATGCCCACGATGATGAGCAGAATAGGAATGATGGAGCGGCGCTTTTTACGCGGCGACTCGGTGTAATCCGACGGCGTGGCATGCGATGAAGACCGGGGCGGCTTCTTAGCGGTGCTATAAGATGAAGGTCGATATGCGGCCGGCGCGTCCTGTCGACGATGCGTCGCCGGTGTCACGGGGCGCGGCGTGCGCGGCTGCTGAGGAGAGGATGTCCGACCCTGCTGTGCCGCATGGGCAGCACCCGGCTTCGACGGATCGGGAATCTGAGAAGCCTTGAATCGTTTTCCCTGATAGTCGGACATGGCTCTCCTTATACTGCGGTGAAACGGCGGAACGCCTAGGCGTCAGCCATCTCCTGCTTCATCTTCTCGATAACCTTGCGGTACTCGGGGTCGCATGCGCCCAAGATCTGCGTGGCATAGATGGCGGCATTCTTGGCGCCGTTGATGGCAACGCAGGCCACGGGTACGCCCGAAGGCATCTGCACCATCGACAGCAGCGAATCCATACCGCCCAGGTCACTCGTCTTCATAGGCACACCGATAACCGGCAGCGGCGTAAAGGCAGCCACGACACCACCCAGGTGAGCAGCCTTGCCGGCGGCGGCGATAATCACTTTGATACCGCGATCGGCGGCAGTCGAGGCCCACTCGTGGACCTTCGCCGGCGTGCGGTGTGCGCTCGCAATGACGAGCTCATAGGGCACACCGAGCGCCTCGAGCTCGGCGGTGCAGCCTTCCATAACACCCAGATCGGACTTGGAGCCCATGATGATCCCGACAACCGGCTTTTGATCTGCCATAAACAAAGACCTCCTGTTGAGAGCGGTGACGCGGCGAATCCGCGACCCTTAACTGCAAATAATTCAAGTATAGCCGCCGATGCTGATGTGTTCGGCGGGAGACGGAACGCTTTGCGAGATTAAGGCCGAAGGGTCGGAGCTTTCCGCCTACATTCAAAAAGCGTGCCCACCGTCCTTGGGTGGGACGGCGGGCACGCTTGCTTAGCTGTTGCTGGGGCTACTTAGCCTTGCTGCGACGATGGAAGAAAGCGCCGATTGCGGCGATGATGGCGCCAAGACCACCGACGGTCGCGACGGTCGCCGCCGTCTGGTCTCCGGTATTGGGAATCGCCGAACCGTTCTTCTTGCTGCCCTGGGCCTTGTCGCCTGCGGGCTTGCCCGCCTGGTTGCCGCCGTTCGAGCCATTGCCGGAACCCTGGTTGCCCGAGCCGCCCTGGTTGCCGGAATCGGCATCCTTGAGGCTCTCAATGGCCAGCTTGAGCTGGCCATAGGCCGCCTGGATCTGGGTGTCGGAAGCATTCTCATCACCCAAGACGTCCTCGGCGTAGGTAATGGCATCCGTCAGGACCTTGACAGACTCGGCCGTCTTGCCCCTGGTGTCAGTCTCCTTCGCCTGCTTGACCAGGGCCTTGAGCTGCTTCTTAGTCGGATTCTCGACCGGGGCCACCGGGGTCTTCTCGAGCGCGCCGCGGGCGCTCTCGAGCGCTCTGAGCGCATGGTCGACCTCGTCCTGCGTGGCGTTCTCGTCGCTCAAGATGGCGCGGGCGCTCGCCAGGGCGTTCTCGAGCGCCGTCCAGGAGGCCTCGGTGTAGTCACCGGCCTTGAGGTCGCCGGCAGCAACCTCGGCATCAACCTTTTCGATCGCGGTAGCGAGATCATCCTTCGCCACCGGATCGGGGACGGCCGTACCGTAGAACTTGAGCTCTGCCATGCTGCAGTAGGCATCAACGTCGCCTCCGCCGGCGTGAATCACCTTGACGGTCACGTAGCGACCGCGCGCGGCGCCAAAGCTCATCTGTTTCCAGTCGCCACGGTCGGTGAGCACGCGGCCGTCGTTGTCGAAGGCGAACGTACCCATCGACGCGGCGGTGCCCATCTCATAACCGTCGGCAGTGTCGGAGACCAGTATCTCGGCCTCGAAGATATCGCCGTTAGTGCCGCCGTCCTGGCGCGGCAGGAATGTAACGTCGGTGAGATCGTAGTCGCGGCCCAGGTCGACACTCAGATACTGGGGCATACCGGTCCCATGGGCCCAGTCGCTGTGCCAAAGCGTCCGCTCGTCGCCGTCGAGAGCGTTGACGGCGTTGCTGCCCTCGTAGTCGGCCTCACTCGAGAAGCGGGCCACCTTGACGTTCTTGCGGTTCTCGGGCGTGTTGATGAGAATCTTCTCATCGACAGGGCGCATCTTGAGGCCGTCGATTGCCTTCTCGATCTTGACTGTGGCGTCTGCGACATCCTTCTTGCTATAGCTGCCTTGGCCGCCGTCGAGGAGCTTCTGAGCCGCCTCGACCGCAGTGGTGAGAGCTGCATAGGAATCCTTAGTGTAGACGGACTCGCTGTAGCCCGCGGCCTTGGAAAGCGCTGCCACGAGCGCAGAGGTATCGACACCAGCCTTGACCTCGACCTCATAGGATGCGGTCTTGGAGGGGTCGAGTACCGACGCCACCGTGATCTTTGCCTTGCCGGCCTTGTTGGCACGCAGGTAGTAGCTCACGCTATCGCCAGCCTGAACAGCGGAGACGCTTACCACAGAGGGGTCGGAGCTCTCGACCGTCACATAGGGGTAGCCGGCGCTCTCAGGCGTGGCCTTGGCGTCGACGAGCGTAACGTCGCCTTCAAAGAACTCGGTCTGGTTCTTGCCTAGCTCGACACCCTCGATGGCCTCGACACCCTGCGTGTAGTTGAAGTTGACCTCACGCAGTGTGAGCATCTGGTCACCCGATGCCTCAAGCGGCGTGACCTCGACCTTGGTCGCCTTCTTGCCCTTGTTCTCGGCAGAGAGGCCAAAGGCGTAGCGAGCCCGGAAGGAATCGTACTCCCCGCCCGCGAACTCTTGGGTCGAGCCATCCTCGAACGTCACGACAGCCTTGATCTTCTGCACGGTTCCGTTGCCACCGTTGCGGTTAACGACCTCGACACTATCGAGTTTCGACGGCGTCTTAAATGCGAATGTCATCGTGGTGGGAAGCTTCACGTAACTCGGAAGCTTACCCTCGCTGTCCCAGTTGCCGCTCCAGTTCCATAGGAACTCAAAGCCGTTGTCGCCCTCGTTATTATCGAACAGCGCGTTATAGCTCTTCTGCTGGATAAGTTTCTCGACGTTGGTCCCGTCGTCGGTCGTGAGCTCATCGTTGGTCATCGTGATGTTGAAGGCATCCTGACCGTACTCGGCGACCGTTGGCTGAGGAACATCCGGTATCGTCACCGTGCCGTCGCTCGCAAACTCAAGTGCGTCGCATGCCGGACCGATGAGCCAAGATGTCGAGGGCAGTTCGACCTTGCCGGCGGTCTTGGCCTTGAGCTTGAAACTCGCCACCGCGCCGGTACCGTTGTAGAGCTTGCCATCGCCGCGGTTGGCAAAGGCGAGATTGATAGTCTGCGTTCTGTCCGCGAACTGGACCTTCTCGCGAGACAGGTTCTCCATGCCGGCAGTCGAGCCGTCCTGCGCGATGCTCTCGGACACAAACTCGAACTGGTCGCTCTTGAAGTTGACGAGAGCGCCCAGGGCGTTGACGTTCTTGGCGTCGGCCGCATAGACATCAACGGTGATCTCATCACCGGCCTCGACCTCGGTCTTGCTCGGAATCACCGCGAGCGAACCTGCGACCTTGCCCTTTTGTTTAGTGCCGCCGTCAAGACCCGCCATGGTGAACGAGTAATCGTAGACGTCGTAAACGCCGTTATCGTTGAGGTCGGCGAAGTGGTCGCGGATCTGCGAACCGAACGTCGGGGTATCGGGCTCGCGGTTCTCGAGGCCCAGATAGTTCTTCATGTTGGAGTAGTCTCCGTCGGAGATCGTGGCCTTGTTGAGGTTGGAGCCCACGGCGAAGCCATCCGTGCCGTCGGTCTTGTAGATGGCAATCTCGGACGCGGAGAAGAAATTGCCGACCGAGGCGAGCGGTGTCATGCGCACGTAACGGGCGGCCACGGTGCCGTCAAACGCTACCGTCTTACAATCAGCGGAACGTGCCCAATCGACCTCCTGGCTCGTCCAGTGGACGCCATCGAGACTCGTCTCAACACGCATCTTGGTCACAGTGCCGTTGCCGGCGTCATCGCGCGGATAGTACTCGAGCTTATCGAGCTTGTAAGCGCGTCCATAGTCAACGGTAAGCGCCTTGCCTAGATCGTTGCCACCGGAGTGGAAACCGCCGTCGCCCGACTGGAACTCATGGTCGAAGGCAAGCTCGGCCTTATGGCTGCCGTAAAGTGAGCCCTCCCAGGTGATTTCCTCGGCGTCGGGGACGTTCCGCCACGGATCGAGTGCGGAGTTCGCCTCGAGCACATCGCTCCAGGCGGAGTAACCCTCGGCGTTGCGCGAACGAATCTGGTAGGTGTGCTTGCTATTGTAGGCGAGGTCGGTGTGCGTGAACTCGGCCGCATCACCCACGGCAAACACAGTGCCGTCGACCTTAAGGTCGTAGGAGGTAGCACCATCGACCTTTCCCCAGGTGAGCTTGATGCTCGTTGGGGTCGTGACGTCCTCGGGGGCAGCAAGGTTCGTGGGTGCGGAGAGGTTCTCGTTGAGGCGATCGGCTGTGAGCGTGGCGTCGGCGTTCACGAAACCGCCCAGCTCGAGCGTCTGCGCCGCCGCAGCAACATCGGTCTTCGCGAACTTGACGTAGACCTTGGGGTTCGTGGTGATCTTGGTGTTGTTAAAGCTCTCGCCCCGCTCGGCCTCGGTGCCGTCCACATCGCTGCCGTAGTGGTTGAGGTTAGGGGTCTCGCTGTAGAAGTAGACCGCCTGGCCGGCCTCGGGGGTCGCGGTGTCAAAGGTCTCCTGCGAGTCGACCTCAACCACGTTGAGCGCGGATCCGCCGTTCTTGGCGACGACGCTCATGGGCTTGGCGGACACGTTGGCCACGAAGGTCGTGGTGCGATTGGAGTCGTAGCCGTTGTAGCCACCCTGCGAGGCTTCGGCGGTGAAGGTCGCGGTGCCGCCTGCGGCCTTGGATCTGTAGACGGTGCTCACATGCTCACCGTAGGAGATATTGTCGATCGTACCGTAGGAATCGTCCTCAGTCGTGTTGTTCTCGATGGAGGAGCCGTCGTCCTCGTACTGCGTAAAGGTGCCGTCGCCCTCGGTGGCGAAGAACTCGACGATACGCTGGCTGCGGTCGGTACCCTTGGTGTTGGTGTCGCTCACGGCCTCGGGGTTGTTGTTCTCGGCGTACATCGGCACGATAGCGTTGGCCTTCGCAAACAGCGGCAGCTTCCAAAGCGGAGCCTCGTAGTTGTTGAGAACCTGGCCGCCGCGATACTGCTTACCCGAGAAGTAATCGATCCAGATGGTGGGATTCTCGTCGGTGCCGTAGTTGGGGAGGTAAATCCCATTGCGAATGTCGTTGCCGTTCTCGTCTGCCTGGGTATCCTGATACACCGGTGCCACTAGGAAGTTCTCACCGAACATATACTGGTACTGCGTCGAAGTGCTTGCGGCGTACTCGGAGTTGTCGGAAAGCAGCATGGCGCGGATCATGGGCAGGCCGGCATCGCCGTTACCCGTGTCGATGTTGGCCGCCGAGGCCGCGCTCGTGTAGATATAGGGCATGAGCTGCGCCTTGAGCTTGAGGTAGAAGCGCGAGATGCCTGTGTAGGGATCGCCGTGTGTCATGGGCGATTTGCGGTAGGTGCCCCAACCGTCCATGTCGAGCATAGAGGGCGTGAACGTCTTCCACTGGTAGTCACGCGCAGAGATGATGGGGTCGCCGCCAAAGATGCCGTCCATGTCGGAGCCGATGTTGGGGTTGCCTGAAAGACTCTGACCGATATACGTGGGGATATGGAAGCGAATGTACTCCCAGTTACCGCCATACTGGTCGCCGGTCCAAATGCCGCCAAAGCGCTGCGTGCCGGCCCAACCATCGAGTGTGATGATGTTGGGGCGCTTGTTGGCGCCGGTCGTCACCGTGTCATAAGCTGTCTTGATGCCATTAAGACCAAAGGAGTAGCCAGATCCAACCCAGGCGACGTCGGTCTTAAGGGTAGAGATGCCTCCCGTCTTGACCTCGGCGTCGAAGTCGCGAAGCAGGTGCCACGGGGTCTCGGAGTTGCTGTCGGGCTCAAGGTTGGACTGGGTCCACAAGCCCGTGCTCACACCCTTGGAGTTGGCATACTCGGTGAACTTCTTAAGGTTGTCGACATTGGCACGCACAGCGTTAAGACGGTCAGCCGAGCTCGTTCCGTCGGAGTTGACGCCGCCGGTCTTGTAGTAACCGTTCTGGCCATAGCCGGCGCCGTAGCCGTCGTTCGGCAGGAACCAACCGAGCGGCATGTCGTTGTCCTCGTAGTCATCGATAACCTGACGAGCAGAGAACTGGCGGTCGAAATCGGTCGCTTTCATGTTCTCGGTATCAACCGTAGGGCCCTCACCGTTGAGCGTCTCGGCCGCAAGTGTGCCGTCGAGCTTGTAGCCCGTCGACATGCCAGACTCGTACTTAACGTCGCCCTTCTCGCTCGAGGACTTGCTGCCCTTGGTCTCCCACTTCTTTTGACCCGAGGTCGTTGACCAGCCGTCACGGTTATAGGCATTAAGATGACCAAGGTAGAACCCGTACTCGGGCAGCAGTACCGGGTTACCGGTCACCTTGTAGTAGTCCCGCAGCATCTCGGTTGCCACGTTCGAAGCGCCCTCGTTGGTCGCCACGAAGTAGTAGGCATCAAACTCATTCTCGCTGTGCAAAGTCGTGACCGTCGATGAGTCCGTGGAACCGAAGTCGTAGGAACCCTCTGCAAACGTGTTTCGGAGTACGCCGTAGCCGTCACTCGTCCAATAAAACGGGTTGGGCGAGGCAACGCCGCCATCGGTCCAGTTGTTCGTGTTGGAGATGGCGATGGTCTGGTTGGTGTGCAGGAAGCGTCCGTTCTGGGTGCCGCCGCCAAAGAAGTTCTCGGACTTCTCCTTGGCGAGCGTCTGGACGGTACCCTTCTTATCAAGGTCGAGGGACGCGGACTCGGAAACCACGACACGGTCGCCTGACTTGATACTCATCTTGCCAGTCGCCTTGTCCAGGATCACGGTCGCCTTTCCGCCGGTGATCTCGATAGTGTCGCCCTTGTCGGCAACCGTCGCACTCGGCTTGCTGTAGGTGTCCGAGGTATCGGGCTGAGCCTGGATCTTAGCCGTGTGGGACTTACTGCGCGGCGTGGCGTACTCGGAAAACTCACCCTTGGGGTCGACGTTATAACGGAAAATACCGTCCTCGAGGAACGTAATACGGCCCTTGATGCCGTCAGCGAAATCGATGTCGACGACATTCGAGGCAGACTGGGACACGGTCGCCGAGTCGACGCCCTTGAGTGGCGTGGCAATCGCCTGCTGGGGATTGGCAAACACGAGCGTCGCTGCAGTGGCAACGAGGACCGCGCTTCCCTTCACCCACCGTTTCGTAAAAATGGAATTCCTGCGCATCTGGTCTCCTTTCTTCCGACATGCTGAGGTGCCGAGGACGCCCCCCCCCGGCAGCATGGGAAAACGTATCAAACGGAGATGTTCGGTACATTCCGCACAATGGGGGCCACCCGTTACCAAGGGGCCAACTGGTAGTAACCAGATAGCCACCTACTAGGTCATATCAACATATGGGAGCACTTGCGCACCCAAGTTCGGAATTCTCCCAGCGGCAGTAAAATAAGCGTCAACGGCAAGGTGGGCTTAATAAGCCATACCAATTGGTTCTTCAGTCAAATACCAATCTAGCAAAAATGTACTGTTTATCTGGTATTACACAGACCATACCTTTCCCTCGGGAACTGGGCTTCGCGAAGTTTCCCGAGAGAAAAGCTCGACCGCCGCCCTGCGACCTACCGGGGATTGTTATGACGTACGTTGGCTGATTTGGTTTGGAATGAGATGTTGACGGTGGCTGATGGGCACAATTGCACCGGATGCATTTCATGATGCACCTAAATGTCTGCCTTCATCCTTATAGATTGTCCAGGTAGTCGTCGGCATCATAGGTAAGGCTGTAGGCTTTATTCAGGATGCGCACGAGCTCCTGGGCATCGTGCTCGCCGAGCGCTGAGAGTTGTTTCGAGAGCGATGCCACACTCTCGGCATTTTTTTTCGCCGCGAAATCACGGCCTTCCTCGGTAATGCTCACCAGCACACGCCGACGATCGTTTGGATCGGTCCTGCGCTGAACGTAACCCTTGCTCTCGAGTGAATCCAAGATATGCGACATGCGCGCACGGGAGAATTTCAGCTTCTTGGCAATCTCGGAGGGAATGACATCACCGTCAATACCCGATAGATACTGTAAAACCGGTGCCTCGCCCACACTGGCGCCGCCGGCAGCACTCAAGGATCCCTTGGCAAGGGAACGTGAGTACACAATCAGTTTTCGAGCGACGTCATCGTAATCCACTGGGGATATTGTCCTTTGCAACTCTAGAAGGGCCATAAAACCGTCATTTGCCGTACATTAGTTAACATTCGCAACAATTATTTATGATACCCCAACGCAGAAGTCTATTGCTCGTCCTTCTTGCGTCGCATAAGCTCCTCAACGTCGATACCCGCGGCCTCGAGCATGCGCTCGACATTCTTTTTGGCGTTGGTCGTGCCAACCTTAAGCACAATCGAAAGCGGAGTGCCCACCACCAGGCACACGATGCCCGCGGGGACGCCCCAGCCGGGGCCGCCCTGCATACCCCACATCCCCACCAAAAAGCCAATCGCCACGAGCGAATAGCCCAGGCGCAGCCAAACGTTGAGCCGCTGAATAGCATCGGTCTGCATCTTTGCCTCGCGGATCAAGTCGTCGCGCGAAAGGTCGTGTCCGTGTTTCTCGTGCATATGGGTCCTCCTCGTGCAAAGCGTGCATCATGTGCAAGCGCATCGTTTTTCGAATACGTCATCTTTCAAGAGCAATATAGCGGGTGTCGTATAGGCGATGGAGGTCGCTGGCCATATTGCCCTTGAAGGGCGGCGTAAAATCAGAAGGCCGTGCGGTTGAGGCCGCACGGCCTTACAGGGGGTCAAAGGATGATGACTAGTAGCTCAGCGCCGGGTCGAAGAAGCCAATAACAACGCCCACAAATGCGATCACAACGAGGATCAGCATCATGACGATGGGGTTGACCTTCTTCTTGGTCATCATGTACCAGCAGAAGATGATGAAGATCATGGGCAGCAGGTGCGGATAGATTCCGTCGAGCGTGTCCTGGAACTTGCCGCCGCCGGGCAGCACCAGGTTGGGACTGCAGGTGATGGAGACCCAGGTAGCACCGACTGCACCGATGACCATGGTACCGACCATCACGATGGAATCGCGAAGAGCCTTGGCCTTGGGGCCGACGAGGGCCTCAACCGCCTTGCCGCCGAGCTCATAGCCCTGGTTGTAGGCAAAGCGCATGCCAAGGAACATGAGCAGGTTCCACACGACGATATAGAAGATAGCGCCGAGCGGGGAGCCGCCGGTCGAGAGACCGAGGGCGATACCGAGCAGGATCGGGATCAGGGTGCCGACGATCAGCGAGTCGCCAAGGCCGGCGAGCGGGCCCATGAGGCCGGCGCGGATGCCGTTGATGGCGTCGTCGTCGATGGCCTCGCCGTTTGCGCGAGCCTCCTCGAGGCCGGCGGTGACGCCGACAATCATGGTTCCGATCTGCGGCTCGGTGTTGAAGAACGCGGAGTAGGTCTGAAGGGCCTGCTTCTGCTCCTCGGGCGTGTCGTAGAGCTCTTCGACGATCGGAAGCATGGCGCACAGGTAACCGAAGGTCTGCATGTGCTCCTGCGAGAAGCAGGTCAGGTTGCCATAGGACCAGTTACGGAACGACTTGGCAAGCGTTTTCTTAGAGAGCTTTTTCTTCTCTGCCATTAGATGTCCTCCTCTTCCTCATCATCGGAGCCCGAGGCGATAGCTGCCTTGGGAGCGTTTGCGAGGTCGATCTTGAGCGAAGCGATCTCATAGTTGATCAGGGCGAAGAAGCAGCCGATGCCGGCAGCGGCGATCAGGTTGCAGCCCATAACAGCGGACAGGGTGAAGCCGAAGAAGAACGTCAGGAAGTCCGTGGGCTTAGAGATGACCTGCTTGAGCAGGATGGCGATACCGACGGTCGGAAGCAGCGAGCCGACGGTGAACAGCGTCTTCATCGCGATGCCGTCCATGGGCATGTAGGTCTTCATGAGGTCGACCATGGCGGTGCCGCCCATGGTGATGATGAACGTCGGGAGGAACGAGCAGACAATGTGACCGATCCAAGGCAGAACGTTGTTGACCAGGTAGAGCTTGTGGAGATCGCCCTTCTCGAGCCACTTCCAGCCCATGCCCTGCCACACCAGGTTGATGGTGGCGGTGCCATAGAAGAGCACAGTGCCGAGCGTGCCGACGGCGGCACCGAGGGATGCGGCCATGCCGGCAGCCTCAGCGGAAGCGGGATCGATGCCCGAGTTCTTGATGGCGAGGATCGCCAGCGGGATGCCGATATAGGACACGGCGCGGACGTCGGCGGAGACGGTTCCGCCGGGGGTCACGAGAGCGATGTAGACAACCTGGATGGCAGCGCCGACGAGGATGCCCGTCTGCATATCGCCCATGATGATGCCGACGATGAGGCCGGCGACCAGAGGACGACCCAGAGTGTAGTTGCCGATCGTCGTGCCACCCATGCCAGGCAGTGATGCCAGGCAGGCGAACAGGCCGAACAGCGCGGCTTGGAATGCATTGATTGCCATGCTTTCCCCTTTCTTTATTCCTCAGCCCCTTTCCCCAGGGCTGTAGGTACCAAAATGCGGCTGGCGCCTAACTAGAAGCCAAACTGACCGCGGAAGTTTGGCCACTCACCAATGGATTTCTCCTTGATAAGGGCGAACTCGACCGTGTAGCCGGCGTTGGTGAGATCCTCGAGCGCCTGGGCCTCTTCTTGCGTGATCGACTGGTTGTTGCCGAGCTTGGTGGTGCCGGGACGATCGTTGCAGGGACCGACGATGATGCGGTCCATGCCGGGCTTAAAGCCAAAATCGACGAGAAGCTCCTTCATGTCGAGCGGGTTCTTAGTGATCAGGAAGTACTTGGTGTTGGACTTGAGAACCTTCTCGGAGACCTCCTTGAAGTGCTCCTTGGTCCACACGAACGTCTTCTTGCCCGAGGCACTCTTGTAGGCCTCCTTGAGCACGGGGTTGGACGCCGCGGCGTCGTTGACGGCGATAAGACCGTCGCAGGGATACTCGAGGGCCCAACGGGTAACGGTCTGTCCATGGATCATACGGTCGTCAATACGGATGAACGAAATCATACGTTCTCCCCTTTCCTTCATGAGGCCTGCGGTCGCGGCCTCTTCTTCCTAACGTTTGCAGCTAGATGAAACCTTGGTGCGGCCTAGATGTCGTCGTCCTCGTCGTCGGCGTCATCGGTCGGGACAACGAGCTCGGACATACCGTTCTTGCCCTCCTGCAGCATCATCTGCTTGAGGGAATCCAGGTCCATGGTAGCAAGCCCCATCATGGCGGTCATAGCCATGGGCAGATTCATACCGCCGAAGGCAATGGTGTGGGCGAGCAAGCCCTTCTCGGCCATCGTGTTCATAGCATTGGTGAGCGGCGATCCGCCCAGGATGTCACCGAGCAGGACAACCTCGTCATCGGCGGTAACGGGAGCGACCATCGCCTTGACGTTCTCGACATATTCGTCAGCGCCCATGCCGTCCACGAGACTCGTCGACAAGATGTTCGGGGCGTCATTGCCGAGCATCTTGAGGACACTGTGCAGTCCGGGAGCGAGCGTTCCGTGACTGACCATTACCAGATACCGCATGCGGTCTCCTCTCGACCTGCCGTGTGTCGCACGGCTTTGCTTTTTGCCGAGATTATTGTTGCGCCGGGGCATGTTCGGTACAAGAAAATAGTTGCGAACGGCAACTATTCATCGGTTAACGGTAGCAACTATTTTTGTGCCTAAATTATTTTTTCTTCCAATTATTTTTAAAATAGCAGGTAGATTGCCTGGTAAATGTTTTATGTTCCTTATGTACCATACATACCGACAAGAATCGGGCCTGACATCACCGGTTTGTCCCGCAGTGTCAGACCATGTCACGTATGCTCACGACATGGAGGTACCCCATGGACATGATCTCGTTTCTCGCCTCCGAACCCTTCGATCGCAGCGGTGATACGCCGCTCTATGTCCAACTTAAACATCGAATCGCCCTGCTTATCGCCAGCCAGGCGTTCGACACCAAGACGCCGCTGCCACGCGAGCTCGAAATCTGTGAGCGGCTGGAGTTATCGCGCGCGACCGTGCGCCGTTGCTTCCAAGATCTCGTCATCGAGGGGCGCGTGGTGCGCAAACGCGGGCAGGGCACGTTCATCAAGCCCCAAACCTCAGCGCCCGGCATCGACCTGGCCCTGAATTTCAGCGCGCGGATGCGCGAAGCGGGACGGGTTCCGAGCTCACAGATTCTCGCCTTTTCAAGCATACCGGCCGTCCGCGGCATCGCCTCCGGGCTCAAAGTGCCCGAAGGGACACCCGTCTGGGAGATTCGCCGCCTGCGTCTCGCCAACGACAAACCCATGGAGCTCAACTACGTCTATATCCCCGTGTCACTTTGCCCCGAGCTCACACGCAAAGACGTGGATGGCTCGCTCTACGCCTACATCGCGGAAAAGACCGGCATCCTGCCCGCAAGCGTCGATGCCGTCTACGAGACGGTCAACCTCGACAAGCATGAGGCGCGCCTTTTGGGACAGAACACCGGTAAGGCGGCGATGCGCATCGTGCGTTCGACTTACGACAAGACGGGAACCCCGTTCGAGGTAGGCGTGCTCATCAGCTGCGACGGTCAGGCAAAGTTGCACGTGCACATCGCCGCCGACAAAACAACCTTCACCGCCACAGCCCAATAAATCCAAAACGTGGGCTCCGCCGTTCGAACGAACGGCGGAGCCCACACTCACTTTCTTTTTCAGCCCTAGTCATCGCGCAAAGCCCCTTCGGCAGCACACGGTGCAGCCGAGTCACCGTAGGCCGGGGCGGAGGGGGCTGAGTTTCCCACTGAGC